>CAYXQH010000469.1:0-5288 GCA_964467425.1 uncultured Saprospiraceae bacterium | reverse complement strand
GGACTCTTTCTTTATTACATCAAAAAGCTAAACTTAGGTTCGACCTTTCTTTCCAGCTTTTTGCATAGGGTTTTGTGTTTTCCCTTGTTTATGTTTTTTGAAAATTTGGAATCGACTTGGCAATTCTTTTACCGGCCAATTATTATTTTTTTCATCTATGTCCGCGGTTTCTTTATAAGGGTCAATGACAATACCTTTGACTTCTTTATCCTTTACAAAGACCTTGGTAAATTTGGCTTCGTTCTTCCTCCAGATTTCTACAGGAATTCGCTGCACTTCTTTTGTACCATCTTCAAAAGTCCATTCTATAATCACCGGCATAACGAGTCCACCTTTATTACTAAAATGTAACTCGTAATAATTTTTATCTCCGAATAGTTTTTTCTTTTCTTTCTTAGAATAGGTTTCATCATACAAAGTCATGCTATTCTCAACGAGGGTATCTCCAGTTGAAAAAGGATCATAGTCTGTATAAAAATCACGCAGCTCTTTATCCTCATCCACAGAAAATTTAATACCCTCTTCCCTATTTCGTTTTCTGGTTAGGTCATCATATTCTCGTTGTACAGGTTGCTTCCAGCTGTTTTCTCTAGGCTCCGGATTATTCTTTAGGTCAACCTTATACCACTTTATACTATCTAAAGAAATATCAACTGCATCTATGCTATAAAACCAGCCTCTCCAAAACCAATCCAAGTCAATTCCACTTGCGTCCTCCATCGTTCTGAAAAAATCAGCAGGTGTCGGATGCTTGAACGCCCATCGTCTACAATATTCTTTAAACGCATAATCAAACAACTCTCTACCCATAATCGTTTCGCGCAGAATATTAAGTGCTGCTGCAGGTTTCAGATATGCATTTGGAAAATATTGAACAATGTTTTCTGTGTTCGTCATAATGGGTTCTAACTGATCTTTCGGTGCTTTCATATAATCCACAATTTTATGCGCACCAACCCAGGATTTGTAATTATTATCAAATTCCATTTCTGCAAGGTATTGAATGAAAGTAGTCATGCCTTCATCCATCCATGCCCACTGTCGCTCATCACTATTTATAATCATCGGAAAATAATTATGTCCGACTTCATGAATAATTACTGTAATTGCAGAATTTTTTGCTTGCTCGGTATAGGTCCCGTCCTCTTCCGCACGTCCCGGATTAAAACAAATCATCGGATACTCCATTCCATTCGCTGCTTCAACAGAAATTGCAGATGGATAAGGATATGGGATAGAATATTTTGAATATATTTTTAAAGTATGGGCAACAGCTTTTGTAGAATATCGATTATAAATCGGATAGGCTTCTTTAGCATAAAAACTTTGACACATGACCCGATCACCGTTTTCATTATAATGCGGCATGGCATCCCAAACAAATTTTCGGCTTGCCGTCCAGGCAAAATCTCTAACATTTTTAGCTTTGAAAACCCAGGTCTTCGTTTTTTTCGATTTCTTAGCTTGTTCCATAGCCTTCGCCTCATCTAGCGTAACGATTTCAATAGGCTCTTTCACATTCTTTGCTTCCTCCCAACGTTTTAATTGAGTGGACGTAAGTACCTCTTTGTAATTTTGGCACTCTCCAGTAGCTCCGACTAATTCATCTGCAGGCACAGTTATTTTTACATTATAATCTCCAAAGTCCAGTGCAAACTCTCCCCTTCCAGTAAATTGATTATTCTGCCATCCTTCCACATCATTGTATACACATAAACGTGGAAACCATTGAACAATGGTAAAAATGTAATTTTTATCTTTTTCAAAATATTCAAAACCACCACGTCCCCAACTTGGTGAATTCACCCGGTCAATTAAATAATAATGCCATTTCACTTTAAACTCAAAAGACTCTCCTGGCTTTAAAGGCTTGGGTAAATCTACCCGCATCATCGTCTTATTGATCGTATATTTTAATGCTTTATCATTTGCATCATTGACGGCTTCAATTTTGCAACCGAATTTTTCCAATGCTCTCCATCTTTCCAGTTGTTTTAATTGCTGCTCGCCCATGACACCACGAATCGAACTAGGTTCAAAATAATGATTATCGCTATTTGGATCATGCTGATTTTCATCCAACTGCAACCATAAATATCGAAGCGTCGAAGGCGAATTATTGGTATACCGAACAGTTTCTTTTCCATCTAATCTTTGTTCTTCTCTGTTCAGGCTACATTCAATATCATAGTCCACTTTTTGCTGCCAATATTCATGACCAGGCGAACCATCCATCGCTCTGTAATCATTGGGTGTCGCCAATATTTGGTCTAACTGTTCAAACTTGTTTCCATGATTGGAAGTGTTTTGCGCCATTACAAATTGAAAAAGAATGGTGAAACAAAACAAACTGATGATTTGAATTTTCTTTTGGATCATTATGCTCTTCATTTTTTTAATTATTTACTCCTTGCTTTTTCAAACAATAACCAACAATTCGGGTCAAGTCTTATTTTCTTTACTTTCCCCTCAATATCTAACTTTATTTTATGTTTTTTCTTATTGATCTGGACAACTTTATGAAAAGTCTTTCCATCCTCATTGGTAATTTCGATTCCTAATGGAAAACGAAATGTCTTTTCTTTCTGAACTTGCGTTATTTCTAATTTCGTAGATCGCTTATTTAACTTCGTTTTGATTTTAGGGTGACCGGGCTGATAAAGCCATTGTTTAAAAAACATACTTAAATCTTTACCTGAGGATTTTTCCATAACTGCTTGAAAATCTTCACTTAAAGCATTAGAGAGTTTATACATCTGGTAATACTTTTTAATCCCTTTTATAAAGATGTCATCTCCTAACTCATACCGCAACATATGCAAAACCCAGGCGCCTTTTTGATAAGAATTAGGGTTCAATAATTTGTTATAATCTTTTACATCGACATCAACAATAGGCCTTGGATTTTTTTGATTATTATAATAACCAATCACTTTCTCTCGCTCTTTCATAAGGTTAATAACAAAAGCATCTCTGCCATGCACTTCTTCTAAATAAAGATCTGTGAAATAAGTAGCAAAACCTTCACTTAACCAGATGTGATGCCAACTTAATTCGGAGGCGGAATTACCAAACCATTGATGAGCAATCTCATGAGCAATTAGGTTTTCCTGATCCTGCATCCCATTTACAGAATTTTCATAATAAAAAATATTGCCCGCATTTTCCATCCCTCCGTATCGGGTTTTAGATTGCACATTTGCTAGTTTTTCATACGGGTAATCACCCATTTTTTCACAAAAGAAATCCAAAACACCAACAGCGATTCTATAATCATAAAATCCTTTTTCTTTGTCTTGTCGATAGACCCAACTACTTACCGGAATACCTTTGACTTTTCCAACTTCATTCACCGCAAATCGCGCGGCACCAATGACCATTACTTTCGTTGGTAAAGGTACTTCTTCAATCCAATGCGTTAGCTTGGTTTCATCATCGATATTGGTCTCCTCAAATTGTGCTCCGTTTGCAATCACCTGGTAATGATCGGGTGTAGTAACGACAAATTCCACAGTCGCTTTATCCGATGGATGATCGACACAAGGCAACCAATGTCTAGCTCGGTTTGGCCAATTGTCTCCAAAGAAAGTGCGGTCTCCGTATTTATTATTTGAAATGATCAAACCATCTCCAGGGATTCCGTAATAATTGATGATAAAGGATAAATGTTTACCCGCTGGAATTGCTTCTTTAAGTTTTAATATTAAACGATCGTCAACATGTTCGAAATCAACTTTTACATTCTGACAAATAATTTCTGAAACCTCCATACCAAAATCATCCTTATCCGTCAATCCTACCAAATCTAATTCAAATTCAGAAATAGACTTTAAAAACTTCACGCTCACTTTTGCTTTTCCATAAATAAAATCATCCTTATCTGTTAACTCTAATTGGAATCGGTAATGTTGAATATCTATTTCACTAAGTCGATCTTCATGCCCTTGACTAAAGGATAAAAAAGCTGTCAGAAGAAAAAAGAAAATAATATAGAGTTGTTTTAATGACATGAAAGAAATATTGAGTAATGATTTGTAGAACGTAAATTTAATCATTAAGTATTTAAAAACAATTTATTTAAAAATTTGTTCATAAACTTCAAACACGCTTTGACCTGGTCTGCTGTAGGACAAAAACTTGAAAACTTGCGATATGTGATAGTAATCACAATTATTTTTAACAATTCTTGCGTACTTGCCATTAATATTTCAACATCAAACACAAACATATGATTGATTTTTTAAGCCAAAGCTGGCATTGGGCCGTTTCAGGAGCAATGATTGCTTTTGTCATGTTCCTTTTAATTTATGCAGGTCAACGTTTCGGCGTGTCTTCCTCCTTTCGAGCAATCTGTGCAGTAGGAGGTCTGGGAAAAGCGGTTGATTACTTTAAATACGATTGGAAAAGCCACGATTGGCTCTTCGTTTTTGTTCTGGGAAGCATCATTGGAGGCTTTATAGCTACTACTTATTTTGCAAGTCCAGAACCAGTTCAGATAGCTGCTTCAACCATTGCTGATTTAAACGAAATTGGAGTTAACACGCCTAAACTTATCAGTGAAGGCAGCGGAATGCTCCCTTCAGAAATTTTCAATTTCGAAACCTTGCTTTCTTTAAAAGGCATCATCATCATGGTACTGGGTGGGTTTCTAATTGGTTTTGGAACACGATGGGCTGGAGGTTGTACATCAGGACATGCGATCAGTGGATTATCAAATCTTCAGTTGCCCTCTCTCGTAGCTGTTATTGGTTTTTTCATCGGCGGATTAGTGATGACACACCTACTCTTTCCAATTATCTTTTCACTTTAAAAAAATTGCATAATGCGTTTAATAAAATTTTTATTGATCGGAGTTCTTTTTGGAATAATCATGACAAAATCAGAAGCTATCTCCTGGTTTAGAATTCAAGAGATGTTTAGGTTTCAGAGTTTTCATATGTATGGAATCATTGGAGTAGCGGTTACCCTTGGTGTAGCCCTTCACTGGGTACTGCGTAAAGTAGGCTTAGAAGATATCACTGGAAAAAAAATAACATTTGCAGATAAGTCTAAAACCTATAAAGCCAGTATTCTAGGTGGAACTTTATTTGGGCTTGGCTGGGCATTAACAGGTGCTTGTCCTGGACCTCTTTATGTACTAATTGGCAATGGGTTTCCAATTATTCTTGTGGTTATTTTTTCTGCTTTGCTTGGAACATTTGCCTACGGCGCATTAAAGCGAAAACTGCCGCATTGATTGAGTGATTGAGTGATTGAGTGATTGAGTGATTGAGTGATTGAGTGATTGA
>CAYXQH010000468.1:0-5300 GCA_964467425.1 uncultured Saprospiraceae bacterium | reverse complement strand
CACTGTAATAACAATTCTACAGCATCAATTACAGATGCTTTCGGTTTTGTAAGTACAGAAGCTGGCTCAGACTGGACAATCACAGGCGATGGTACTGCTGGACCTTATGCGGCAATAGCTTATGGCCCTTTTGATCAGGTGACCGGTGAGCCTCTTGTGGTCAATGCTACTGGAAATAATAAGCTATATATCAGAGCAAAAGCAACAGTTGATTTACCACTTCGAATTGATTTAGTAGATACAGCAGGCTATGCCACTACTTTCCCGTCTATAACGAAATCCCTTTCATCAGATTTTCAAATCTATGAATATGATTTTTCTGGACAGTATGAAGATGGTGGTTATGGAGGTACTTCATGTGAAGAAGGTACTGGACCCTGTCCGGTCGATGGTTCAGCCATTAATACTGTTTTATTATATCCAAATCCAGTTGACGGTATGTATGCCGGAGAGATAACGATTGATTTTATTTCTTTCGGTGCTCCAATGGGCGTCGATGGAGGACCAACAGGAGTGATCAATTATTCGGATAATTATGTAAATGATGATGCTTCTTTTATCTCTGATATGACGGGCTTAGTCAGTACGATTTCTAATGAAGAATGGACAATCACTGGTGATGGAACAAGTGGTGCTTTTTCACCTGTTGTTTATGATGTGCATGATCAAATTAATGGAACGAGTGATATCGCTGATGCCTTAGCAAGTGGGAACAAGCTTTATATTAAAGCAAAAGCTTCTGTTGATGGAACTGAATTAAGAATTGATCTCCAGGATAATGAAGGCTACGTGACTTCTAATCCTTCTGTACAAAATAATTTGACAACAGAATATACGGTGATTGAATATGACTATACAGGCACCTATACTGATGGTGGTTTTGGAGGAACACCTTGTTCTGTTGGCCCTTGTGATGTAGATGGACAGCGGATTGATTTTCTTCAGTTTTTTATTAACCCTGGGATCGGAGCTTATGATGGAACGATCACAATAGATTGGATATCTTTTGGTGAACCTTTTGATGAATCTCCAACAGGTGTAATAAATTACTCCGATGATTATTTAAGTGATGACTTAACAAATATTACAGACATGGTAGGTTTTGTTAGTACAATCACCGATGGTGTTTGGGATATTGTAGGAGATGGAACGAGCGGACTATACGCACCTATGGTTTATGGCGCGCATAATTTAATGACAAACGATAGCTTAGCTATTGATGCTGTTGGTAGCGGAGATAAATTATTTATCCGAGCGAAATCTACTATTGATGATACGGAATTGCGTATTGATTTACAAGATGTAGGAGGCTATGTTACGTCTAATCCTTCCGTACAAAATAACTTGACAACGGAATTTGCAATGTATGAATATAATTACGCCAACACCTATACCGATGGTGGATTTGGTGGAACAGCTTGTGCAGCAGGGCCATGTCCAGTTGACGGACAACGAATTTCGGATTTACAGTTTTTTATTGCCCCGGGTGTAGGTGCTTTTAGTGGAACTGTTTCCATTGACTGGATTTCTTTTGGACAGCCAATTATGGTAAGTGTGGATGAGATTCCTGAATTAGATGCGTTTAAGGTTTTTCCAAACCCTACTTCTGGTCAATTGGGAATTGAATTGGATTTAAACCAAGAAGGCGAAATGAACGTTTATGTTTATGATGCTTTAGGAAGATTAGTACTTACAAAAAATAATGGATTGTTATTTTCTGGAAATCAGTTTGAAAAAATTGATATTAGCCATTTAAATAGCGGACTCTACTTTTTACAGGTAAGTATTAATAATAAAAATACAAAAGCAATTTCTGTTATTAAAAGATAAAATGATTGGTCAGTTGTCCTACTTTTACACCAAAAAGTAGGACAACTCAATCTTTTCGAATAGGATTTAATGTATTTTTGAATAGTTTTTTTAAAAAAAGTGAATGGTATGAGAATTTTATCCCTGGTTTTGTTTTCATTTTTTATGTCAACATCTATTTATGCACAAGATGCTTATCATCAAAGCTTGAACAGTTGGTTGATGAATAACTATGGTCTTCCAACTGCAGAGTGGATTATTGATAACACAGAAGTGAATATATATAATTCAGCAATCAACTATGGCTGTACGGAAAGTGTCGAAGATGTAACGGATCAGGATTTTTCCAAGGTATCCCAAGTGGTAGTAGGACAAGCGGGAAACAATCCCTGGGATGCAGGCTGGAAAGCAGATAATTCGATTGCCGTCCAAGATGGGGATAACGTCTTATTAGTATTGTGGCTACGATCTATTGGAGGATCAGGTAAAACCAATATTTTTATAGAACGAGCTTCTAATTTTGATAAAGAGGCTTATCTGGCTGTTAGTGTTCAGGAAGAATGGACGCAGTATTTAATTCCTTTTGATGCAAATGGAGATTACTCTGTCGGTCAGTTAACGATGGGCTTTCATTTAGCTTTACAAGCTCAAACACTTCAGATCGGTGGCTTTACAGCCATCAATTATGGAAATGCCGTAGATTTGGATGACCTACCTTCGGATTTAAATAATGATCAATATGGCGGCTTTCAGGAAGATGCTCCCTGGCGTACTCCTGCTGCTGAACGCATTGATCAACTTCGAAAAGCTAATCTTACGATTGTTGCGGAAACAACCACTGGAACACCAATCTCAGATGCTGGTTTTGAAATCGAAATGACACAACATGAATTTGCTTTTGGTTCTGCAATCACTGCTGCACGTATCGCAGGGAATGATGGACAAAATAATTTTTATGAAAATAAATTGACTAACCTTGATGGTGAAGGCCATGGATTTAACTGGGTAGTTTTTGAAAACGATATGAAATGGGACGGTTGGGAAGAAGAATGGTTTGTGGATCATAATGAATTAGTGAATGCAGTTTCTTGGTTAGCTGATCGAGATATAAAAATCCGAGGGCATAATTTAGTTTGGCCGGGCTGGGAGTTTTTGCCAGATGATATTCAACCGAATGCCGGAAACCATGAATACATCTGGAATCGAATTGATGGCCGTCTGGATGAGATATTGAACTACCCTGGATTTGAAGCAGAAAAAATTCCGGAGTGGGATGTCTTGAATGAGATTGTCGTAAACTCTGTGCTTGAACCAACCTTTGCAAATGCACCCGGAAATACGACAGGTCGAGAGTTATATGCAGATATTTTTACCCGAGCTAAAGAACTTTCTCCAAATACTAAAATGTATATCAATGATTATGTAACCATGACTTTAGGAAATACAGGAGGTGGTCAATATGATATTTTAAAAGCAAGAATTCAGGAGCTTCTGGATGCTGGAGCACCGATAGAAGGCGTTGGTTTTCAAGCACATATCGGAGGTTTTCCAAACGCAATTCCTGATATACTTGGTACCCTGGATGATTTTTATAATGACTTTGGACTTACAGCAAAAATTACAGAATTCGATATGCCTCCAATTATTTCTGAAGAATTAGGAGCGACTTATTTAGGAGATTTTATGACAGCAGTTTTTAGTCATGAAAGTGTGGATGGTTTCTTATTCTGGAATTTCTGGGATGGGGCGACCTGGCAAAATCCTGGAACAAATCTTTTCCGTTTGGATTGGAGCAGGACACCTGCTGGTGATCGTTTCAATGAACTAGTGTTCAATGATTGGTGGACCGATACTACTCGATCAACAGATGAAAGCGGTTCACTTACCCAACGGGGCTTCAAAGGAACATATAATATAACCTACACTTGTGATGGACAAACCGTCACAGAAACTTTAAGCCTTACGGAGGATATGACATTGACAATTGAATGTGATGACATTGCTTCGATTACGACTTCTGTTGCTGATTTAGAAAAAACAAATTTAGACTTTTCAATTTCGCCAAACCCGGCTAGCCAGTTTTTGAAAATTCAAAGAGAAGACTCGGAGCGAGCGAAGGTGATTCTATATAATTCGATTGGTGTGAAAGTCCTGGAACAAGAAATTTTTGGATCTGTTTCAGATTTAAATGTAGAACATCTGACAGGTATCTTTATTTTGGAACTCCGTAATGAGTCGGGTAGGGGATATCAAAAAGTAGTTATTGAGTAAATTAATGGAAATCGGTTTTCGATATTAGTCGTTCGGAATACCCAAACACCTAATACCGAAAACCGAATGCCGATTCTTTATAATTCTACTTCTTTAAAAAGCCATTTATCTTAGAAACACTATCCTTAGCATCTCCATAAAGCATATCTGTATTTTCTTTGAAAAATAATGGATTTTGAACACCTGCATAACCGGTTGCCATGGATCGCTTCATGACAATAACTTGTTTTGAATTCCAAACCTGAATGACAGGCATACCATAAATTGGACTGTTTGGATCATCTTCTGCTCCCGGATTTACAATATCATTAGCACCAATTACCAAAACAACATCGGTCTCTGGAAGGTCATCATTAATCTCCTCCATTTCTAAAACGATATCATAAGGAACATTCGCTTCAGCTAATAAGACATTCATATGGCCAGGTAATCTTCCTGCGACTGGATGAATTCCAAAGCGGACTTCTTTTCCTTCTTTCTTTAAATGCTCTACCATTTCATGAACTGGAAACTGTGCTTTTGCAACAGCCATTCCATAACCCGGAACAATAACTACTGATTTTGAATCACCTAATAATTCTGCCACTTCTTCATGGTTAGTAGCGGTTACTTCTCCGGTTACTTCTTTTGCCTCTCCAGTCGGGGCATTTCCAAACCCTCCAAATATAACAGACCAAAATGATCGATTCATTGCTTCACACATAATGATCGAAAGGATCGCACCAGAACTTCCTACTAATGCACCAGTAATAATTAATAAGTCATTACCCAGCATAAATCCAGCTGCCGCTGCTGCCCAACCTGAATAAGAATTCAACATGGAAACTACAACAGGCATGTCTGCACCTCCAATTGCCATGACCAGCATCACACCTATGAAAGAAGCGATCGCTGTCATGATGTATAAATACAACATTCCTTCAGTGCCCATTGCGACCGTGAAAAAATAGCCCAACACAATACAGCCAATGACCAATAAGATATTAACCATATGTCGACCAGGATAGATCAAAGGTTTACTTCTAATTTTTCCTTCTAGTTTACCCCAGGCAATAATGGAACCTGTGAAAGTAATTGCACCGATAAAAACACCGATGAAGATTTCAACGAGATGTATGGTATGAGCAGCGCCTTTTAAATCATGGGTGTGTGGATCAAGATACGACCCAAAGCCAACCAAGACCGCGGCCAATCCAACAAAGCTATGTAATATGGCGACC
>CAYXQH010000467.1:0-5330 GCA_964467425.1 uncultured Saprospiraceae bacterium | reverse complement strand
AAGTTCATTATTATAGACACTCAATGCTGTGGAACGATCTTCATCTGTTCCTTCAATAGTTTTAATCCATTGAGGATAACCAATTTCATTCAACTTTAAAATGGAAACATTTTTATTCACCGAGTTATAACTAATATTTTCTAGTTGAAATGCGCCTTTAAATCCTCCAGAATAGTAGAGGTTATTATTATAAGTAGCCAGTCCGCCAATTTTGTTTCCATAAGAAAACATAGAATTGCACAAGTCGTTTTCCTCCCAATCCAGCTTTTTCGTATAAAGAGTTGGTCCACTTGAGTGAATTTTCGAAATGATATGCCTGTATTCCGTCGGGCTATACGTCACCTCCCAACCAAGAGCATATACATTATTTTGATCATCAGAGGCAAGCGAACAATACTTAGTGCCATCTCCTTCTTGATACGTGTTTACCCATAGAGGATTTCCGTCCAGATCAAATTTTGAAACAAAAGCAGTTTGCCCACTATAAACATTATCATAGGCCAATCCTCCAAAATCTATACTTCCTCCCTGAATTCGTCCAGCGACAAAAACACCTTCAGCATTTGCAGAAACGTCGGAAGCAATCACGTCTCCAAAACCAATAGGTTCCATAATCCGAACCCAGTTTACATCCCCAAGCGGGTTAAATTTCACAACAAAAGATACGTCTTCATCATCACCAGAATAAGTCGTACCGTTTATGACAAATGCATGATCCGTATCACCAGCTAAATAAAAATTCCCTTGATCATCTACACTGATTCCAACAGCATTACTATCTCCGGTACTACTGCTATTTGACACTTCAATCTTTTTAGCAAATTGAATAGTTCCAGCACTATTAAATTTTGCAATATAGGTTCGATCTCCATTAGCACCACTCCCAGTTGACCCGGAAAGATTGTACCCATCAATACTGATACTATAATAAAAAGCACCTAGCAAAAGAACATTATCATCCGAATCAACAACTACATCAACCGCAGTACATTGACTATCTTCAACATTCTTAGCCCATAAAATCTCTCCACTTGGAGAAAACTTTACTAAATAAGATCCAGTACCATCAAAAGAATAAGTGCCAAAAGTAGTTCCATTAGAATAATGTCCAACCACATAAAAATTACCTTGACTATCATGTGCAAGGCCATTCGTTTCTTCTTCGACCCAATCGCCAAATCCTTGTGCCCATTCAAAGGATTGACTAAATAAATAAGTTTGAAAAAATAGAATAACAAAGAGGGTGAGCAGTTTGGTTTTCATAAGCTTTAATTGTTTAGTTTAGTTTCATTTGCTAATAAGCAGACTTTAAAGATCTCTTATTAGCATAACTCAAAAATAGACAAAATTCTGTAGAATCGATAACAAATAAAAAGCATTATGTTTTAAACATGTGCTCAAATAGTGTCTTAAGATATAACGAAAAATTTTCGAGAGGCCAATCTATATGTGATGAATTCAGGATACTGAATGATTTCAAGTATTGGAAAAAGAAGAACAATTAGCTTAGGAAATAAACTCCAGGTAATGCTTCAGCACTAATTCAGGTGATTCGATCAATGGAAAGTGTCCAATATTTTTTAATTCAATCACATCAGGATTTGGAATAATTTCTTTATATCTATTTGCCATGTGTTGACCTGAAATGGGATCATACAGCCCATTAATTAATCGAATAGGAATCGTTGTTTGTTGAATCCCTTCTACCCATCTTGTTCTATTTCCAGCCCGTTCTCTCATGTATCCTATTAAAAGATGGAATATCGATTTTCCTCCATTCCCAATTATCAATTCCCAAAATTCATCCAGCTCATTTTCTGTCGGTTGTGTATCGGGTCCAAATATCTTTTTGAAATTCTTACCTAGTTTTTTTCGATTCACAAAAAAACCAACGACACGACCCATCGGACTCATCAATAATTTTTGAATCAATAAAGGCCGATGCGTTTCCGGAAAGAGGCCTCCATTTAAAAAACAAAGTGATGTTATCTCCAATATATCCTCTTGTTTATCCTTGCGTTCATTAAATCTTGCCAACAATTCTTGTGCAACCGTATCTCCATAATCATGGCTTAAAATCTTAACCGTATTGACTTGTTTAGACTCCAGGTATTGTTCAATCAAATCAGCTTGATCAAAAATACTATAGGCATATTTTTTAGGTTTCGCTGAAAATCCAAAACCTATCATATCAAGCGTTAACACTCTATAATGAGCAATCAGTGTTTCCCACATCTGCCACCAATCCCAGGAAGCCGTCGGGAAACCATGAATCAGCAATACCACCTCGCCCGATCCTTCATCAATGTTAAATATTTGATGTGATTGGTAATCAAAATACTGTCCCTTATTTTTCCATTCGTCTAAGGTCATGATATCTTGTTTTTTATTTGAATAGCAAGAAAAGTCTTTAGATGCTAAATTATTGTTTTAAATTTAATAGAAAGAAAACTGCGAGGAAGAATTAATTATTTCTACCAACATAATTCATCAACATGAGCGCAATGAAAACCAACGTAAAAATGATTTTAAAAAGGAAGAATATTTTAATCCTGAATCTATGTTCTTTGGCCTTTCTTTTCTTTTCATGTGAACAAGAAAAAAAGAATATCTCCTATGCTGACTTCACCAATCATGCAGAATTTCCAGCGTTTAATGAAGAATTAATTTTTACTATAAAAGGAGATACCGTTTCCGGCTATGCCTTTATCGCCAATGACAGCACCTTAAAAGAAACGATCATCCTCGTCCAGGGCTATCCTGGCAATGATAATAATTTTGACCTGGCACAAGTCCTTAGAAGAAATGGCTTTAATGTCATTCACTTTAATCATCGTGGCGCCTGGGGAAGTCAGGGACAATATATGTATTCAAATTGCTTAGAAGACATTGATGAAGTAATTAAGTATATCCAACAAGTCAACATCAGTAAAAAACTAAGAATTGTTACTGAAGAAATCACTTTGATTGGAAGAAGCTACGGTGGAGGAATTAGCTTGATTCAAGGAAGTAAAAATGAATCTGTCAAAAGGATCATTGCCATTTCTTCTGTCAACTATGGAACGGTCATGGAGCGATACAATGAATTAAAAGAGTTATCTGGATTTAAAAAATACATGAAAAAACAGATAATGATAAACACGAACATTGATGCATTCCTTCAAGAGATGCTGGACAACAAAGAAAAATTTAATATCGTAACCTATCAAAATCTATTAAAGAGCAAAAAAGTATTAATCGTTGAAGATTCAAATAAAAACGATAAATGGACATCAAAATTATCATCTGCTGAAATTATAAAACTCGAATCTGGTCATAATTTTATTAATAAGCGAATTGAGATGACGAACATTATTGTAGATTGGCTTAACAAAAACTGAATTTATGATTTTCAAAAATGGGAACTAATTTATTGCTTCAAAGGTTTAGCAATAAAAAGGATTAAATGAAAGCCGATCAAAAAGAGACGATTCTAAGTGGAGGACAAAATGCAGCAACGGTCCTAAAGATTGGCAATACCGTTCATCGTACGAAAGGTCCAAATTATGAATTCACGAATGCTGTACTCCTATATTTAGACAAACATCATTTCCCCTACTCTCCTCGTTTCTTAGGCTTAGACAACAAAAAAAGAGAAACCCTTTCTTTTATCCAAGGACAAGTACCAAGAGATATTTCCTTAACGATGACACAAAAAATCGAGGCTATCAAAATCCTTCGGCAGCTACATGATCTATGCAGCAATTCGTCTTTATCTGGAATAAAAGAAACAATTTGCCATAACGATTTTGCTCCCTGGAATATCATCGTCAATAAGGATAAGGTGGTTGGAATAATCGATTTTGATGATGCTAAACCGGGAAAAAGAATCGATGATGTAGCTTATTTTATCTGGACTTTTTTGGAATTAGGCAACTCTAATTTATCTGATGCAAAACAAATCATAGCCATTGCCAAACTTGTCCAGGCCTATCAAATTGAAGATAAATCCCAATTAGTCTCGGCATTTTTGAGACAGCATGATCGAATACTAAATTATCGCTTAGAGGTTATCGCCCATGAAAAAGATGCTTCTAAAGTAGCCTTTTCAAAAGGTACCGTTTTACGAATTCAGAAAAGTAGAACATGGATTGAGTTGAATAAAGAAAAAATTGAACAAGCCGTAAAATGAAGGATATAAAGATTTTAAACCGTGAAATGACACCAGACGAATTGAAACGCATGAAGCTTGGCTTTGACGAACACACCATCGACAACGAAGTACAAGTACAAAGCGCTGATCGGTTTAGTTATACCGCAGAAAGAGATAAAAAATTTATCGGCTGTTCTTCTGGCCTGGCTTATAAAAACGGAACGCAGTATTCAGGCTGGTTTTACCTAACAGATCTTTTTGTTGAAAAAGAATATCGACATCGAGGTCTAGGCGCCAAACTTCTAGGCGACTTAGAAAATAAGATCGCTTCGATTGGCATAGAAAACATATGGACCTGGACCGCAGGTTACGAAGCACCAGAATTTTATAAAAAACAAGGATATACTATTTTTACAGAATTAGAAAACTGGTATTCCGATGGTAGTAGCCGCGTTGCTCTTCGTAAACATCTAGCTAATTTTAATCAATAAAAATTTATCTAAACTGATACTCTACACCTAAGTTCAAATTAAATTGATAGGCACGAATTTTAATAGAACTTTCGTCAAAGCTAGGCTGAAATAGTCCGTTTAATTGAGGGCGTAAAGTCACCGTCCATTGTGGCGTAATATTATAACCAACAAATGGACTCAAACGATAGCCAAGATCAAAACTACGAAATGGAGCCAATGAATTGTTTTTGTCGAAAGTGGAGATTTCCATTTCTTTATTTAAAGTTTTTCCTGATTGATCTAAGGTAAAATTAAGTACTACACCAGCTGATACACCGTAATTTATTTTCTTATATTGATTTTGAATTCCAATCTCGAATGGGATTCTAAATTGTTTATATTGATTATAGTGTTTTACAATTCGATTTTCCGTAAGAGTATATGTCGTATCGGTATAAAAAGTTTGTAGTGTATCACTGCTTACTGCATCAATCCATACTCGAGCCAGATGATTTTCTTTTTCCACTATAACATCCTTGGAACTCGCATAATCAAACTTTGACTGTAATTGATGATATTCCAATCCACTATTTAAAAGCCATCGCTTCTTCCAAATGAAAGAAGAAGAAATCCCAGCACTAAAGCCCATCTGCGCTTTTTCCGTTTGATTTTTTAGTGTTTCTAATTCTGTCAAACTACCAGACGTAAAATTAAAATCTGTCAGATTAAGCCCTCCAAAAAAGCCT
>CAYXQH010000466.1:0-5333 GCA_964467425.1 uncultured Saprospiraceae bacterium | reverse complement strand
GGGGGAACGTACGAATTTGTCAAATTCTCGCCAATCTCGCTTTGAAAACTGCTTTAAATAAGCAATTAAGTTGCTTTTTTGCATCTGATATCTAAATTTATTTTGATAAATATAAGTATAAATAATTGATAATCAGATAATTAATATTGATATTTATTAGATAAATTGCATAAAGTGTTTTTGAATAGCTGCCTATATTTTCTGACATTTGAATTATACCGGTATAGTACACCTTATAATTGTTGACAGAATGAAAAATATATTCCATCTTTAAAAGCAAAATTATGCGTAAACTTATATATATCCTTGTTTTACTTGCTGCTGTCTTACCATTCGTTTCATCTGCTCAAGGTTGGGAAAACGTCTATGATGGTGGTCAAATAGAAGAAACCAGAGCGGCTGATCTTACCTTGGATGGGGGTGTCATTGTTGCTGGTATTCAGTCTGATATCATGTTTCCAGAGATTATCTATTCTTTTCTTTATAAAACCGATATGGAAGGTAACCTGGTTTGGGAATTTTACGATACCCTTTCAAATGGTCCTTTTTTAGAATTCCATGATGTTAAGAGTACTTCTGATGGTCATTACCTCATCAGTACGGATACGGAAACGGGGCCTTTGGTGAAAAAAATATCTGAGGATGGAACCACCGTTTGGGCTCATGACTTTTTAGATGCTCTGGAATATGATCATATAGAAGATATTACGGAGACTGAAAATGGTGATTACTTAATGTTAGGGATACTATACGCTGGAGATCTATCTGACTTAGCCCTTTTACGAGTGGACGCTGATGGAAACGTTCTTTGGACTAAGATACTTTCTTTTCCTATCGATACACATTTACTTCCCGGTGAAGTAATTGAATCAATGAATGGGGAGATTATGGTGGTTGGATACAATAGGTTTTTTGATACTTATCTTGATGCGCTGGTCTGGAAGTTTTCTGCTGAGGGCGATCTTATTTGGGAAAATGAATATGATGATAATAGTGATCAGCATCATGCTTTTACGATTGTTGAAATGTCAAATGGTGACTTTGTACTTGGAGGTTTAAATGATCTTGATCCTACTCTTTCCAACCAATTTGTTCCGACTTTAAGAAGAATAGATGCTGATGGAAATCAGCTATGGTTTAATACTTATCCAAATAATGCTCAGGAAACCACGAACTGGATGAGTATGGAGAGAACGGATGATGATCAGATTGTTTTGGCTGGCACCTCTGTTTTTTTTAGTCAGTCAGCAAGGGACTATTATATTATGAAATGTGATGCAGATGACGGTTCAGAAATTTGGACTAATCGTTTTGGTTTTGATAATATGGAGTTTTTGTATGAAGTGCTAAATGCTCCAGATGATGGCTACTATCTGGCAGGTCACACACGCCCTCCTTCCGGAAATAGTGATGTGTATGTAGTAAAAACAGATGGCCAGGGAAATACCTACAGCAATGCCATTGCAGGTACTGTCTTTTATGATGAAAATGTTAGCTGTGATTTGGATAGTGCTGAAATTGGGCTGAACCAATGGATCGTTAATGCAACGGATGGAAACATTAGCTACTTCACTTTGACGGATTCGCTGGGGGCTTATTCACTAAGTTTAGATACTGGAACCTACGAAGTTACTGTTTATCCGATCACGACATATTGGGAATTTTGCGAAAGTCCAATAACTATTGAAGTAGGTGTTTTTGATACGATCACTCAGGATTTTGCGGCGCAAGCTATTTACGAATGTCCTTTGTTGGATATCTCAATTGGTTCGCCATTTTTGCGTAGATGTTTTGATAATACCTATACGGTTCAATACTGTAACTATGGTACGGTAACAGCGGAAGATGCTTATATCGAAATAGTTTTAGACCCTTTTATGACCTTCCAGAGTTCGTCGATTTTATTAGAGTCGCAAATAGAAGACACCTTGACCTTTAATATTGGAGAAGTTGAAGTTGGAGCGTGTGAAAGCTTTGAGATTGTGGTTTTATTAGAAGTAGAAGGCGAACCTTGTGATTCCTTAGCCTTTGGTTCTACGCATTGTATAGAAGCACATGTTTATCCGGATTCCATTTGTCTGCCCAGTAATAACTGGTCGGGAGCTAGTGTAGAGGTTGATGCGCTTTGTCAGGCAGATTCAATTACATTTTATATTACGAATGTGGGGAGCGCAAGTACTCAGGCTGCATTGGAATATATCGTTATTGAAGATGATGTAATTCTTTTTGAAGGCAATTACGATTTAGGTATTGGGGAAATGATACCGGTTACAGTAGCAACGGATGGTTCGACGTTTAGATTAGAAGCTGAGCAGGAACCAAATCATCCTGGAATGAGTATGCCAAGCATCAGTGTAGAAGGTTGTGGAACGGAAGAGGTCGATTTTGAGTTTGGTTTTGTAAATTTCTTTGCGCAGGATGATGGTGATCCGTTTGTGGATATTGATTGTCAGGAAAATATTGGCGCCTATGATCCGAATGATAAAGCCGGATTTCCGATTGGATTAGGAGAAGAAAAATTTATTGATCGCGGACAGGAGATCGATTATTTGATTCGATTTCAAAACACCGGAACCGATACAGCTTTTAATGTGGTGATTGAAGATAACATAAGTGACCTTTTAAATATTGCCTCTATTCGACCTGGAGCTTCAAGTCACCCATATAGCTTTGATATTAACTTAGATGGGGTAGTGCGGTTTAATTTTGAAAATATCATGTTGCCAGATAGTAATGTAAATGAAGTTGCTTCGCATGGCTTTGTGAAATTTAAAATTGCTCAACAACCTGACTTGGATATAGGAACACAAATTTTCAATACGGCTGGTATCTATTTTGATTTTAATGCGCCGATTTATACCAACACAACCTTGCATACGATTGGGGAGAACTATCTCGAAACTGCGATTATCGATCCTGCATTTCAATCATTTGCTAACGTAAAAATTTATCCGAATCCATTTAGTGCTTTTACGAATATTGAAGTATCAGGTCTTGATTTAAAGAATGGACAGTTCAAACTCTATGATGTAACTGGTCGCCTCATTCGGGATGAAACGATAAGTGGGAATACACATGTGTTGTATAAAAAAGGATTGCATAGTGGAATGTATTTTTATACTATTGAACATGATGGTGCCTTATTGGCTTCCGGTAAATTAATTAGTCAATAATTGCAATTCTTAAAGACATTAAAATCAGTACGTCAAAATGAAATAAAATTCGTTAACTGAAATAAACATCCAATACGCTTAGAAAAGATAAATTGGAGTGCCTCTTCGTTTTCTCTTATTTTGTGTTGAATTAAATTTCTCCTAAATAAGAGTCAATGCAGGGGTTTTTTTATTTTTCTCCGCAAGTATCCAGCCCTTAAACATGCGCAAGAAGGTTATAGGTTTTGTAACTTTTTTGAATAATTTCATTAATTTGTAAACATTTTAATGATAAAGTTTCTATATTGCGAAGCTTTTTAGAGCTTCAAACAAGCTCTCCACACAAAACTATAATTCATGTCTAGAACGAGCATCGTAACGCAGCGATTTATAAAATGTCATAATAAACTAAAAGAAGATGGTACTGTTCGATCGAGCAGGCAGTTTGCTATTTCGCTTGAATATTTACCACAAAGTCTAAGTGAAATTTTGAAAGGTAGACGTGATGTGACCATTGAATTGCTTCGTAAAGCGATTGAAAAATTCAAAATAAATCCAATCTATATTTATACTGGAGAGGGTGCCATGTTTGTGACGGAAGAAGACCACAAAAGTTTTCGCTTACTTACGATTGTCACCAATGCACAAGAAGATGAGCGTATCGTACATGTACCTGTTCCTGCTCAGGCAGGCTATGCAGGCGAAATGACTGACCCTACTTTTATTCAGGATTTACCGACCTTCACGTTACCGGATTACAAATATAAAGTCGGAACGCATCGATCTTTTGATGTGGCAGGAGATAGTATGGAACCTACCTTGTTTGAAGGGGACAAAGTTATTTGTAGTTATCTCGAACCAACGCTTTGGGAAAACTCAATCAAAGATAGTTATGTGTATGTGATTGTTACCAGAGGTGATGTAGTAGTAAAACGAATCGTGAATCATTTGGCAGACGAAAAATATTTGGAGCTGCAATCGGATAATGGATTTTACGAACCTTATAATGTAGCAGTAGGCGACATCCGTGAGATTTGGTATGTCAGAGCAAAGATCAGCCCTTTTCTACCTTCGCCAGCAAACCTTCAAAATAAATTGCAGGAAGAAGTTAAACAATTGCGAAACACAATCGTTAAGCAATCACACATACTTTCCAATCTTGGTAATAAAATGGAACAGATTTTAGACCGGGAAAATTAATTTTTATTTAAGGAACAGATTATGGCTAAGTCAATAAAAGGTACAGTTACTTATCAAAATATCGAAACAGGTTTTTGGGGTATCATTGACCAAGCGGGAGGAAAATGGATGATCCTTAATATGCCAGAGCAATTAAAATATGATGGTAAAAAAGTAGAAGTTGATATCGAAGAGATTGATGCAATGAGTATGATGATGTGGGGAACACCTGCCAGAATTGTAGTTTTTAGTACGATCCAACCGTAGTTATAAAGTCAACATTGCTAAATCATTTTAGTATTTCCTTTTCCAAGATAAATTTGGCGGTTTCTTCTGCCCAGGTTTTATAAGTCAATTCAGAAGGATGGACATCATCACTGAAAAAATCTTTCGACGTATATTTTTTTTCTTTGAAATGATCTAACCAGGTTATTAATTCTATTCTTTCTTCAATATACCAGACTTCATTCTGCTGATCGATTACCTTTTTCAAACTATCATGTAAAAGATCGACTTGTCGTCCGAGTACAAATTTGACAAGTTTCGAAAAAGCTGGAAAACTCCTGATCGGAGGAACATTGATAAAGAGGATTGGGATATTTTGGTGGATGGTTTTAATTGCTTTGATGATACCTTCAATGTTTTGTTCCCATTGTTTTGGGCTAGTCATTTTAAAAGTATCATTTCCACCGAGACCAATGATGATAATATCCGGAGCTAGCGATTTTGTTTTTGGGACTAAATCTACAAGCGTATTTTTCGCTGTATATCCACTTTTTGCGACAACTTTCCAATCTAAAGTAGCATCCAGTTTTTCGGAAAGTATAGAAGATAAATGTCCTGTAAAGCCTTGGTCATGAGTTTTTACACCAATACCAGCAATAGTGCTTTCACCAATGCTGACAAGTTTGATTGTTCGATTGCCATTACCTGTCTGACCTTCAGGAGTACTAGCCTCTGGAAGAGAAGGAATATTTTTACGAACTTGTTTGCCTTGATAAA
>CAYXQH010000465.1:0-5365 GCA_964467425.1 uncultured Saprospiraceae bacterium | reverse complement strand
TTATGTGGTTATGTGGTTATGTGGTTATGTGGTTATGTGGTTATGTGGTTATGTAAGGTATATTTTGTTAAGAACATAACTTACATAACCACGATAATATTATCTGGGTTGCTCAGGTAAGGTTTGTCCTTCAATCCAAGGTGCTCCGGCTTCTTGTAAAGCACGTTCTAGTGCCGGCATTTGATTTTGGCTGATTTCCATTACCTTTTGAGTGAGCGTTTTCAATTCTCGTTTTGCAACAGCAAGACTTTGTTGATGCATTTCTGTTGGTCCGTAAGTATTCATTAGACCTCTTCTTGCCGTACTCAATCTAGACTGAACCGTAGGAGCATTCTTTTCGCCTACCTCTCCTTTTGCATCACTACCATTCATCAGTAAATCAAGGGATTTCAATTGTTTTTTAACGGCCAACAATTTTTCATCTAAGACACCAGGCTCAATATCCGTTCGCTCTAAAGCCGTAAACATGGCATTTAATTTTCGTTGGCTTGTAGAAAGCTCATGATTCATAATTGAAATATCAGTAGATAAATCATTGACAGCTTTTACATGAGCGGCATAGACTTGATCTGGTTTTCTCGGTAAGGAACCTTCTTTTAGTGGTACTACTTTGAACGTTTGAGGTTCAGAAAGCTGTGTAAATTTACCATCTTCCTGTTTTGCAAGGCTAACGGTATAATTACCAGGACTCACTAGTGCTCCTCGATTAAATCGTCTCTGCCATGGATTAGTTGCTCCACTGCTTCTTAGACGAATTGGGCGCTTAGACGAATACCTCAAATCCCAGGCTACCCTATGAATTCCTGTACCCGCTTTCGCTTCAATTTTTTTAACGATATTTCCCTGATCATCTTTGACGGTTAACCAAATTTTAGAAGGCTCTTCATTATTTTCTTCTTCCAAAGCATCCCAACCTGGAAATGGAATATCTTTCCCTTCCTTGGCTAATTTTTTTTCTTTTTTCTTACGTTCCGCTTTTATAGAAGTAAAACCATCTTTTAAATAATAAGTAAACGTAGCGCCAAAATCTGGATTAGGTGCAGAGTACATTGCGCCTTGTGAACTGATAATATTTCTTGGTATATACCACCAGGCATCCGCTGTAGCAAACAGTTTAGCTTCTTCCTTTAAATTATCTTCTGTAATATCTCTTAAAGCAGAATAGTCATCCAACACAAAAAAGCTTCGACCAAAAGAAGCGGCGACTAAATCATTCTGTCTTTTTTGAATGGTTAAATCTCTAAAAGAAATGGTCGGTAAACCACCTTTAAATTTCACCCATTTATTTCCACCATCAACGGTAAAGAAGATTCCAAATTCTGTAGCAGCGAAAAGTAAATTTGCTTTTACATGATCCTGTACTACTCTCCAAACTAAATGACGATCCGGAAGATTAGAGGCTATTGATCTCCAGGTCGCTCCTTTATCTGTACTTTTAAAAAGGTAAGGTTTAAAATCACCTTCTTTATGATTATCCATTGTTACATAAACCGTATTTGCATCATATAAATCCGCTTTTATATCATTGACAAACGCTCGGGCTGGAACACCACTAATCGAACCGACTTCTACCCTTCTCCAGTTTTTCCCTCCGTCCTCTGTAATTTGAATGAGGCCATCATCCGTTCCTGCATAAATAATATTGGCATCAATTGGTGATTCAGAAAGTGAGGTAATCGAACTAAAATTTGACATCGCGTAAATATCCCAGGGATTATCCCAACTCTGTAATTTACCCATAATCGGTAATTTGATCCGCTCATCTTGTCGGCTCAAATCTCCAGAAATAGCGGTCCAGCTGTCACCACGATTTTCAGACTTCCAAACACGTTGTGAACCAAAATAAATAGTGGATGGTTTATGTGTACTTACAATAATTGGTGCATCCCAATTATACCGTTCGTAATCTGCTCCTTCATCCGCTTGTGGTTGAATATAAACTTGCTCTCCAGTAGTCACGTCTACCCGATGTAAAACGCCCTGTTGCGATTGTGCATAAATGATATCTGGATTTCCATGTTCGGTTGCGGATTGATGTCCATCACCTCCTAAGGTTTTATACCAATCGGCATTACGAATTCCATGGCGGTTATCTGTTTCAGAAGGTCCTCCGTGTGAACCATTATCTTGTGTCCCTCCATAAATATTATAAAAAGGAAGCGCATCATCGACGGCTACTTTGTAATATTGCGTAATCGCCATATTATTGATGAAACGCCAATTTTCTGCATTATCAAAACTTTCATATAAACCACCATCCGATCCAATCAATAAATAATTTGGATCATTTTCTCTAAAAATAATAGCGTGATTATCGGAGTGTTTACCTCTTTCAGAAAGTCGCTGAAAGGATTTTCCGCCATTATCAGAAACCTGGATTCGAACATCCATCAAATATATTTTATCAAATTGATGAGGAGATGCATATAGCTCCTGATAGTAGTGCGGTCCTGTTCCGCCCGAAATAGCGTTTGATTGTTTTTTCCAGGAAGCTCCTCTGTTTGTAGATTTATAGAGTCCTCCTTTTCTTCTATCTAGTTCAATTGCAGCATAAACAATATCAGGTTGTTGTGGAGAAAGAGCAATACCTATTTTTCCCATATTTGATCTTGGCAAACCTGAAGAAAGCTTGGTCCAGGTTTCTCCACCATCATCAGATCGATGAATCCCTGAGCCAGGTCCTCCACCCATTAAGGCAGCGACCGTTCGGTGTCTTTGCCAGGAAGCAGCGTAAAGACGATCCGGATTTCTTGGATCGATAGCAATATCCGTAACTCCTGTCCATTCATCTACTCCTAAGGTTTCTTTCCAGGTATTTCCGCCATCCGTTGACTTATAAAAACCTCTTTCTCCTCCTTTACTCCAAAGTGGTCCTTGAACCGCGACCCAGATGACAGAAGAGTTTTCAGGATGAACTATAATTTCTGAAATATGCTCGGAAGTTTCAAGTCCCATACTTGTCCACTGTTTACCACCATCACTGGATTTATAAATACCATCTCCAAATCCTACATGACGTCCACCCACATTCTCTCCGGTCCCAACCCAGATCGTCGCTGGATTATTCGGATCGATGGTGATACAACCAATGGAGTAAGATTTTTGGCTATCAAAAATTGGTGTCCAGGTTGTTCCAGCATTTACTGTTTTCCAAACGCCACCAGATCCTACAGCCACATACCATACATTTTGGTTATCTGGATGAACGGCAATATCTGCAATTCGACCTGAGGTAAAAGCAGGCCCTACGTTTCTAAATTTCATACCGGAAAAAGTAGATGCTGAAAGAAGGGATTTCTTCTTCTCTACTGTTGTCGTTTCTTTAGATTTTTTCTTCTTCTTCTTTTTCTTTTGAGCGTACATTGGGCTAGCTACTAGACATGCCAATACCAAAAGGAGGACTAATTTTCTCATTTTAGGATTTTTTTGGTTGTTCGAAAATATGTTTGATCTACTAATATAGTCAAATTGATGGAAGAAGAGGTTAGGAAGAGGAGATTTTAAGTTTATCTTTTTTTTAAATTCTTCTTTTGCCATTGCTGCAAAAGAAGCAAAAAATCTAGGCCTTAGATTTTTTGCCTAAAATACAAATCCTTACCTCTCACGACCCGAACCGTTCAGCCATTTTTTTAATCTGATAAAACTTTGATTTCCGTTTGAATGGCTTCACTATGCGGATCGCTCCTTTAGCTTAACTCATTTGCATTTTTTAACGTCAAAACCTCAAATGGCCAATTCATCTCTTTATACTAAAGTTTTTTCTACGAAATACATTTCGATGGTGCCTAGATTTTTGATGGGTAGAGCTCCACGATGCTGGCATTGAAATTTATCTTTGATGAGTTCGAAAGTAGTTTTTGAAATATTAATCTTTCCAGCTTCACTCCCTGCTTCTAAACGGGCAGCGACATTAACGGTATCCCCCCAAATATCATAAGCAAACTTGGTTTCCCCTACCACTCCAGCAGTTAGCGCACCTGTATGAATGCCAATTCGACCTTCGAAGTAGGGCTCATTTTTTTGCTCCTTTTCAGTTTTCCATTTTTGTAAAAAATCCAGAATTTCGAAGGCGGCAAGAATAACTTGCTGGGGATGATCTTCTGTTTCTGTAGGTATTCCTCCTACACAAAGATATCCATCTCCAATCGTTTTTATTTTTTCAACACCATACTTTTTGATGATTCGATCAAAGGCTGTAAAACTATAATCTAATGTCTGTACTAAGGCTTCCGAACTTAAGGTGCTGCTAATTCGACTAAAGCCAACGAAATCGATCATCATTACCGTAGCACTTGTATAGTTTCGAGGTTGGACCTTATCATTTTTAATTAATTCTTCTGCTACAGTAGCGGGTAAAATATTGAGCAGAAGTCTGTTTGATTCTGCCTGTGCTTTTTCAATTTGACTCTTTTGCTCTAATAGTTTGTTTTCATTGGTAACTTCTTTAACCATCATATTATAGGTATGCGTTGATAAAGAAAAAGCCATAAAGGTTATAGCAAAAGTTTCTAAAAAATAGATAAAATAGGTTATGTCAAAATAAGGATGTACCAAATAAACCATTATCATAAAAACGATAAAGCTTACAATATTTAACATCGCCCGATCAGGATGAAAAAGGATCAAAACGAAGTTGACTAACATAATGTACAATGCATACAATAAGATTGATCCTCGATCTAAAATACTAAGAGCTGCCATCACTAATAAAATCCCGGCTACAATAACAATCCATAGCATAACAATTTGACGAGAATATTTGTATGCTCCAGAACGAATTTTTTCCTTATTCAAATTAATTAATAATAAGGGGATCACATGTAAGATTATAGAAAGGTGGAGAATAAAAAGAGACCAGTAGATTGATCCTTTTATTAATAGCCCATTTTGAAATCGCTTAACGTCTATAAATAAAAGAAATGCCATGAAAGCAAGAGCAATTATTGAAGCACTTTTAACCTTAAAGATATTTTCGACGAGCATTTTAAATTGCAAATCTGCCCAATACTCCTCTTTAATAATTATAAAATTCTTTTTGAAAAATTGTTGTATTCTATTTTTTAGCATTCTAATTGCTCCTGGATAATTTTAAAAATTATTTAATCATTTCATCTCCTAAGGCTACAGCATCCGCCTCTGCCGCTATAAAGCCGAAAGAATTCCAACTGTCTTTTTTTAAAATTTCAATCAACACATCTTTTGACTTTTCAATATTATCATTGTAAAAAAGCCAATTAGCCAGTCCATATAAAACTGCATCATTAGCTGGTGCATCACCTTCCGTTTTGATTAATTCTTCCTGGCTAATTTCTCCTTTATAAAATAAGCAAAGTTTATGATAGGAATGGTTTTCAATAATCTCCAT
>CAYXQH010000464.1:0-5370 GCA_964467425.1 uncultured Saprospiraceae bacterium | reverse complement strand
TATATAATTTTATAAATTTTGATTTTATTTCCTCATTTCTGAGAAATTTCCAAAGTAAACATTGTTATCCGTTCCTAAAATTCTAATAAAATAGACTCCTTGCGGTAATTCTTCAACAGAGAAGATAAACTCATTGCTTTGGATGTTTGTATTTTGAGAAAGCTGAATGCCTGCCGTATTAAACACTTCAATCGTTTTAATAACAGCATTATCTAATTGCACGGTTAGATTGTTATGTACTGGATTTGGAAATACTTTCAAAGCTCCTTTTGTAGGTTCCAAATCAACAGCATCAAGAAAATCGCAATCTTCTTCATTTGCTTCTCCATCCATATTTAGATCCTGAAATTCTCCTTTACATTGACAATCAATATCGATGATATCATTGATAGTACATTCCAAGCCATCATCGCAGGTCTCACCAGGTGTGGTTCCACTAGCACAAATAAAAATAGGCGTTAAGGTTGCATCTCCTGTGCCGACGTAATCAATTTCTGCATTCGTATCACCTGTCTCCAGCCAATGTGAAAAAACAGCTCCAGGTTTAGCAATAGCTTTAACTCGAAGGGGTAGGTCTTTAAAATATAGATTTGAAAAATTAAAAGGCATTTCCATCTCATTGCGATTTACTACAACGGTTCCTGGTGTGTCCTGATCAAAAACAAAAGTTAAATTATACGTGCTATTCAGATTGAAATAATCATTCACATGTTGTCTCCAAAAATCCGGACGGTCTGAATAGAAATCTTTATAAGCATCAATCCATCCCTCCCAGGTTGCAATATCTCCTCCGCCCATAGCGCTTAAGGTACCTCCCCATCTATCCAAATGTCTTTGAACATTCGGTTGATAAAGTGCTTGAACACTATCTGCAAAATGATGTGCTCGTTCCTCACTATAAATCAATCCTATAAAGCTACAGCTACGTTGAACAAACTCTGCTTTATAATCATCGCGTTCAATAAGTTTTCTTAAAAAGAGTGTACTATTACTATGATTCGGCCAGTCAACACTATTGGCAACCATAATAGTATCAAGTGTATTAAAAGATGCTTCCGAACGAAGGGATAATAAGTTATTGGTACTTCCATCCGTATCCACAAAACAGTATCGCCATTTCTCTCCAGCTTTTTGTTCTCTCCAAACGGTAAGATTATTTGCAGGCCAATCGTAGTTAGCCATATAGGTCATCGGAATCCAGTAATTTAAAAATTCATTGACATCTACCTGTGATTCGAAATAAGCAAAATTCGTGTCATCAACCAATGAATTGTTTTCTACAAAGTTGAAAAGGATATTAAAAGTATCTGCTGAACCTTGTTTGATTTCTACCCAGGGAAGTCCTGGACTTTTTATAATATCTGTGTCGTTTGGATCAGCACCATTATTATCATCAAAAAATTCACCAGTATATTTTTCACGAATATTATGAATTCCCCAAAACTGACCGTTTAGAAAAACTAAAGATGGTCTACCTGACTGATATTCCAAATCAACTTTGTCAATAAGTAATGCATGATTGACCATATCTCGAAAGCCCATTCTTGTATAATCCTGACCACTATTTCGTAGTTTGAATCGCAGATAATTATCGTGACTTCTATTTTCAAAAAGTTCATAACCTAACTCCCCATTACCATAATCTTTTTCTCTTAATGAAATAGCTAAACTTTTCATCGCATTATTCCTGGAACAAACGCCTGATATTTTAACTCCTGCATTTACATCAAAAGCTTCAGAACCGTCAGGTAAAAACATTTTTATATTCACAGGACGTTCCCAGTCCTGTGCCCAGTTTACAGTATCAGGTGCACAAAAAGATTGAATACCATTTGTGCCATCAACATAAATCCCGATTTCATTATCAAAAAAGTTTGCAGGTGCAGTTGTCAAATATATTGCAGGAATATTAGGGGTTTCATTTAAAACATACGCGGCATTCTCTACTTGACTTGGTGCATATCCAGGTTTATAAGCTATTGCTCTAATATTTTGAGTATCAAAAATATTAAGCGGAGAGCTGTATAACAAACTAGATGTACTAGGTACATTAGCATCAGTTGTATAGCGAATTTCTACACCTGATAATTCATGCGTGATTTCTGTCACCTGACTCCCTTGATAGATACCATTTCCTAAACTAAAAGTAGGAGGTGTGAGATATAAATCAGCTCCATTATTAGAGGCATCAGGAGTTGGCGCGCCAAAAAGAATCCAGTTGTTTGCAGCATCGGTTTCTCGGCCAAAAGAAGCCATGAAAGGAGCATCATCAAAGCTTATCGAATCAAGGATGACTAAGCCAGTTGCTAACTGCATAGCTAAAGCAACTTCTTCTCCTTTACTTCTTAAATTGAAATTAGTATGCAAATCACCATCTTCTTCATCATTATCTGCAAAGAAGGTCAAAAAACCATTTGCAGGAATAATTACATTTTCTGGTATTTTTGATTTATCTAAATCATTATAATTATCGGTGAGGTATAAGCCACCTAAGTTGACATCAAAATTATTAGCATTATATAACTCAATCCAATCTTCGCGATCTCCGCCTTCGTCAAGGTATTGTGTTCCTCCGGCAGCTAACTCATTAATGTAAATATTTTCAATCGGATTGGAAGGGTAGGGAATACCCGCTTCAATGTATAGCTTCGGAGCAAAATTAGTGTTGCTACCAGAAAAAGCGTTTCTCATTCCTGTACCTGTAATAATGAAAACGATAGAGTTTCCTTCTTGCCATCCGCCTTGATTAATAACTTCCTGAATTAAAGGGGCAATATTCGGTGAATCATCATCTTGAAGTCCACCATTTTCCCCTGCAATGTTCCAATAAGGGGGAGCCCAGCTTACAGAGCTTGTCGTGGTTGGTCTTGATGAGATATCAAAATTAGTAGAAGTAAAAGCAGAAGCATCAGAACTTAATTGCGCTTTGATCGTCCAGTTTGTAGGATCTGGATCATCGCCTAATGCTCTAAATCTAAGGTATGCAGTCTCCATGATTGCATTTTGAGGTAACTCTAATTGGAATCGAATGCCCACAGTTGATAAACCATTGAAGTTTTCGCCAATTCTAAGTCCACCACCATTTATATCTACTGGTCCATTTTGGTCTTCCTCTGCATCGTCACTATTGCCTGCTAAATTTGTCCAGAAGTTAACTGGAAAAGTCAAAACACCTCCACCACCATTATTTGTTGCACCAGGAGTGGGGCTAGAAAATAATTGAAAATTTGCTCCTCCATCTGATGTTCGACCATAAGAAATATCCTCTGCCTGGTTTGAATATAAAACCTGATCAATGGTCGTCGAACCATCCTGATGAGTAATGGTTATTTCTTCCCCTGCTGAACTGAGTTTGAAATCGACATGATGCGCTCCCTGCTCAGGATCATTATCTGCCCAAAGGATTAAGAAGCCACCAGCAGGTATTGTTGTTTCTGCAGGATTACTAATCGGAATCTGCCATTTTTGCGAATCAGCCGGATCATCAGAAATGAAATAGCCGCCTATATCCACTGCTTGTGCACCAGCATTATAAATTTCGATCCAGTCATCGTATTCTCCTAATTCATCAGCAAGAGTCGAAGAGTTGGACGCCATGATTTCATTGATAGACAATTGACTATAAGCATTCATGAATGCAAAAACCAATAAACAGCAAGTAGATATGATTCTGATCATAATTTATATAAGTTAAGATTGACATACGATCATTTATTACGATTCGTATATCGAATTCATTTAAACTAATTGGGGCCGATTATGTAAATCAGTGGTAACTAAGTAATAAATAGGAAATAAAAAAAAGTTTTTTCTTTCACCGGGTTGGGAAGCGATGCTCTTTATTACACGCAAAAGTACAAAAACTATGACTTACATGAAATACCTAATTATTAGTTTTTTGCCTTTACCAAGGCACTTTAGTATAAAATCCTTGTTTTTAGTTCCTAAACGAGAAAACAGTCTAATATAACTGCCTTCATTCTAGTTAAATAGACTATTTCAAAAATAGAGCCTTTTTTAATAATCAAAAAAAGTAATCAATTGATCCTTGAATATTATCGTTTGGAATAGTGTTTGGTTTAATGGTTGCAAGTTTTGATCAGAAATTTTCTGAAGAACGTGCTGCATCTGCTGAAAGCTATTTTAGCAGGTAAGAGAGTTAATAGTTCTAGAATGATAAATATTGGTTATGGGGACAAAACCTGTAGCTTAAAATGATACAAAGGAAAGAATGGCTCAAAATTGTCGAATTGAGTTCAAAGTTTCTTTTAAAAAATAAATTATAATCCTATGAGAATACCCTCTGTGAAATTCGTTTTGCAGAGGGTTATTACTTTCTTTTCAGACTTATTCCTTTCAGTTCAGCTACTTCATTCGCTGCAATTTTAATAGCTTGAATTTTTACCTGTGTTAAACCTTTGTCCAGTGTTATAGCTCCAATATTTAACGTCTTCCAATCTCTTTCATAGACTTCTCCTCGTTTTACATAATCCGGACTTGGGTAAAATTCGGGATAATGTGCCTGCTCTATTTTGCCATTCCTTTTTTGATCGCCAATCGAAATAGAGAATGATGATCCAATTTCACTTTCTTTACAAGCATATTCTATAGCTATGTCATAATCGCCTGCTTTATCTATTTCAATATCCCAGCTAGCTATATCATTTACCGATGTCCAATTGATAATATAATCATTTGCCCAACCCATCTTGCCCTTAAATTTCATGGTGCCAAGCAACTTGGATTCTGGAGCAGGTAAATGGCTTAGCCCATTTGCTTTATAGCCGACCGGAATGGGAGGAGGCGAAATACCTTCGCTGGTTACATCAGCAAACCATTGCTTTAGATCAGCTAAATATTTTTGTTTTAAATCTGGATGCTGATCTATAATATTTACTTTTTGTCCTGGGTCCTTTTGCATATCAAATAACATCATGATACTATCACGAGTCAATACAAAACGATGCTCTTCATTTCGGAGGGAGCTATTTAAAATAGTCAATTCTCCATTTGCTTGAATATGATAAAATTGTCGATCTGGCCATTTTGGAATTTCATTAATCAAAGAGACCAGTGATTTTCCATCTAGCTGAACTGTTTTATCATGTGGTACATTACACAAATCCAAAATCGTAGGTAAAAGATCCATGTGGCTAGTGATTGGTTTGATTACTTTTCCAGCTTCAAAATTATTTCCCCATTTCATAAATAAAGGCACCCGCATTCCACCTTCATGAATACTTCCTTTTGTACCTCGCATATCGCCATTATACCGTCTCCCATTTGGACCATTGTCTGTCAAAAAGATAACAATGGTTTGTTCTGCTTTATTCGTTTCATCCAGCATCTTTAAAACCTTTCCAACATTAT
>CAYXQH010000463.1:0-5377 GCA_964467425.1 uncultured Saprospiraceae bacterium | reverse complement strand
AAGTTTTAAATAAGATTGAATAACTTAATCATAAATCTATAAGTTATTAGCAAACAGAATAAAATTAGAATTTCAGATTGGTAGCTTGTGTAATTAACACCCTCAAAGATATAAATTATTCTCTCATTTTATGAAAATCATTCAAATTATTATCGCTAATTTGTTGATTCAGAATATTGATAAATCGAGAAGGTATTGAAGCCTAAAATTCAAATAGAATCTTCATTAATATATAGCAGTAAAACGACAAAATCACTACTTTCTTTAGCCAAAAACCCTATTATTAGTAATAATGAAGCGTATACTCTTTTTTTCTATTTTTTTAATCATTTTAGCTGCTCAGGGTTATGCGCAACACAATACGCGTGGACGTAAAAAGATAGATATCCCATTTGAATTTGAGAACAACTTCATTATTGTTAAAATTCGATTTAATAAAGTCCTTCCCCTAAAATTTATTTTTGATACTGGTGCAGAATATACCATCCTAACAAAGAGAGAGTTAGCTGAAATGATTGGTGTTCAGTATGCTAAAGAATTTAAAATAGTCGGAGCAGATATGAAGACTATTTTAACCGCATATTTAGCTCGAAATGTTGGTCTGGAAATAGGATCTATAGAAAATCCAAATCAGGATTTTTTGGTAATGGGAGAGGATTATTTCAAGTTTGAACCGCTGACAGGTGTAGAAGTACATGGGATAATTGGAGCAAATTTCTTCAGCCGATATGTAGTAAAAATTAATTATCGTAAAAAAGTTATTTCTTTGTATTCTCCTCAACATTACACGCCTCCAAAAGGTTATCAAGAAATTCCTATCAATATTTTTAAGAAAAAACCTTATCTCGAGGTTAGCTCAAAACTATTTAGACAGGATTCTTTGACCAATCTCAAATTACTTTTAGATACCGGTGCCAGTCTTACTTTTCTTTTATATAATGACACTCATCCAGCTTTAAAGCTTCCGGAACGAGTGGTTCGAGGAAATATCGGTAAGGGTTTAGGTGGTGAAATAGAAGGCTTTATTGGTCGTTTTCATGAAATATCGGTTCCTGACACCCCATTCAAACTAAATAATCTGATTGCCAACTATCAGGAAATTTATGATTACATGGATTCTATAGAATTAAATGATCGAAATGGATTGATCGGAAATATGGTCTTAAGCCGATTTGATATCATCATTGATTATCATAAGCAGATACTTTACATTAAACCGAATAAAAACTATAAAAAGGATTTTCGTTTTGATCGAAGTGGCCTAAGTTTTCTTGCTAGTGGGCCAGAGTTGAACACCTACACGGTAAATAATGTCGTACCTGGTTCTCCTGCTGAAGAAGCTGGAATTTTAAAAGGAGATCAACTCAGGAAAGTGAATTGGATTCCGGTTGCTTTTCTGAGTATGGGAGATTTAAGCCGGAAATTGCAAGGAAAAGTTGGCAAACAGGTCAAAATGGTCCTCATTCGGGATAAGAAAAAAATAAAAGTAACGTTTAAGCTACGAGATATCATTTGATTATTTATAAGCTAGCCTTAGAGCAGTACAAATATTCGAAAAGCCTGTTTTTTTTTGCCTGTTGAAGACATTTCTTCAATAAAAACAGTGTTAATTAAGCGCTAATGAAACTTGGTTATTTTAACCATAAACCTTATCTTTGCAGCTCGATTTGAAAATTTGTACGATTTTCATCTTATTTTTTTAATTAAAATCACAGTTTAATGTTCGCAATCGTAACCATAGCTGGTCAACAATTCAAAGTCGAGGAAGGTCAGGAGATCTTTGTCCACCAGCTAGAAGCCAACGAAGGTGATAATGTCTCTTTTGATCAAGTTCATTTGGTTGAAAATGACGGTAATACCTCCATCGGCAAGCCGGTATTAAGCGCTGCTTCTGTGAGCGCAACGGTGCTAGGGCACCAAAAAGGCGATAAAGTTATTGTCTTTAAGAAAAAACGCAGAAAAGGCTATAGAAAGAAAAACGGTCATCGTCAATCTTTCACAAAGCTTAAAATTGATAGCATTAAAGGTTAATTTTTCTAAATTTTCTCTTAAAATCTTTCAATTCTAATCATTATATCTTATTTTTAATTGTTGTAAATTGTATCTAAATGGCACATAAAAAAGGTGTAGGAAGTACGGATAATGGACGTGATAGTAATAGTAAACGATTAGGCGTCAAGCTTTTTGGTGGACAAAAAGCAATCGCTGGTAATATCATAGTTAGACAAAGAGGTACTAAATTCCACCCAGGCGATCATGTAGGAATGGGTAGAGATCATACTTTATTTGCTCTAATAGACGGAACAGTAACTTTCAAGAAAAGAAGATTGAACCGTACTTTTGTAAATATTGTTCCTTCTGGAGAAGTTCAGGAGACCATTGCAAAAGTAAAACCTGCTAAAAAACAAAAATCTGCTCCAGCTCCTGTTGCAGCTGCTCCAAAACCTCAAAAAGAGGAAAAAGCACCTGCAGTAAGCGCTAAGCCAGATGATTTGAAAAAAATTGAAGGTATCGGACCTAAAATTGCGGAATTGCTTAATAACGCAGGAATTAGTACCTTTGCTGTACTAGCGACTACTGATACTGCTAAAATTAAAGAGATTTTAGCCGCTGCAGGTAATCGATATAAATCACACGACCCAACAACCTGGCCTGCACAAGCAGAAATGGCAGCAGCAGGTGAATGGGAAAAACTAGAGGCTTGGCAAGATGAATTAGACGGTGGAAAGGTTGTAGGTGCCTCATCTGAAGAAGAATAAAATAGTTTTAGTTTTCATAGCTTTATATTTTTTGTTGTTAGCCCTATCTCCCAGATAGGGCTTTTTTTTATGCCTTTTTCTATTGTATACAAAAAATCCCGATTCATGTTCAATTCACGAATCGGGATTTTTTGGTTTATACTATAATTATACAATCCTGGCCTGTCGAATGGATCCAAGAAAATTATGCCACTGAACATTTACTTTTTTCAAAAACTGATTTTCCGGCTCTTCTTTTAAAACTTTAAGGATTTGCTCTCTTTGAGTTGCATCACAATCTGTCAACTGATGAATTGTGGAAAACGTTGTTCCAAACTTTAGATTAAAATAATCAATAAGATCATCCTGCATTAAAAAATGAAATTCTTTAAAATATTGATAGACTGCTGCACTTATTCCGGTAGAGGATAAATAGCTTTTCAAAACCTGATACTCAAAAATATGCTCTACACAAGGAATAAAAAATCGCTTATTATACTTCACCTTTTTTTGAAATACTTTTTCTTCATCCAGATAGGTTATAGAATTGTGTGCAAACTTATGCACCAAATTCATAATCAGACTTGTATTATCTTTGAAATTTAAAGTCATTTTAGAAGAGATAAAGGAAGAGACATAGCTGACATTCGCTAAGTCTTTCAATTGTTTTACTTTAAGTAATAAAGCGTTTACCTCACTATTTTCAACTAATATATCTAATTGGTCTACAGAGTTTGTATCCGTAGGAAGGCCTAATACTACTGAATTATTTGAGATTAAAGGAAGAAGTTGTTCTTCGTAGAGATTTGAATTCGCGATCATGAATATTAAAGATGTTTGTTTACAGGCGAGTAGATTTATAAAAGCAAAAATGTTGCCTAGTTTTACAGACCTAAGGTTTTCAATTCTAATTCATAGGATACCTAACGTCAGAATCGTTAGAAAAATTCGAATTTTCAATACTATTTTTAAAGATTTTTACCTGCAAGACCGCAGTACTATTTTTAGGTAGGTATTTCTAAATCATTTCAAGGGCTTTCTTTTCAAGCCACCCTTCTTCGCCATTCGACAGCTTAACTTTTTTCCATTCTCCAATCTCATCAATAATTTTCAGGCTGGTTCCTTCATGAAGCTCAAGAACATTTTCACTGATTATATCCGCAGCATTTTTTAGATAGACTTGAGCAACCATAACAACTGCCCGTTGAGTATTTTTTAATTTCTTAGCCGCATCCAATCCTAAGAATAAGGGCAACAAACTTAGCAGTAATAAAATGAGCCCAAAAAGAAACCCTCGTTTCCGAAGCTTTCGATTCTTTCCGCGAAACCATAAAATCAATCCTCCTATTCCTGCCCACAGTATGAGCAATGTAACAATCCCCCAGCCCGTTGGGCTCAACGTTTTTTGAATTGTACTCCACCATCTGCTTACAAAAAAATCAGGTATGGTTTCAAACTGATCTTCCGTTTTATTTTTTATGATGCGAAGATTATGCTGAATGTCTTTATCTCGCGGATTAATCAAAGCTGCTCTTTCCATATGCAAAACAGCTTTTCCCATTTTATTCTTACGAAAATAAGCATTGCCTAGATTATAATGGAGCGCTGCAGAAGAGTATTCGTTTTTTAAAAGCTGTTCATAGCTATTTATAGCTGCAGCATAATCACCGGTTTGATAAGCATCACCAGCAGACTTCAATAAAGAAGTATGATCTTCTGAAGCAAACAAATTTGCCAGGAAAAAAATTAGAGTAAAGGTTATACTATAAGCTTTCATAAATATTAAAACAAATCGTCCAAAGACTTTGGTTTTTTATCTATCTCCCATTTAAATCCATCCAGAATATAATCACTTTGAAGAATTTTATCTAAAGGTGAATAATCTCCGGTTGGTTTATTATAATAATGAATATTTTCAATTTTATTATTTCCAAAATATATAAGCATTTTACTACAAACCGTTTTATTGACGCCAATGTAAGCATCCTCTTCATCCAAAATATAGTAGACCGTCTCTGCGTTTCCATCTACTTTCATTCGGTTCAAATCATCGTCTTTGAAATAAGCAATGATCTCTTTTCCTTTTATCTGATTGAAAAATACTTCATCAGGCGAATTTATAATAAAAGATTTATCCTTTAAAAAAATTTTGTCCATTTTATTATTAGTCATTTGAATTCGCATCGTATCTGCCAAAAATTGCGTGGTATCTGACCATAAAACTGGATTCTGATAAAAATAAAACATAGAATCCGCTGTACTGTACTCTAAAGAATCACAAATGCCCTGAAGATCGCTTTTATAAATTCGTACATCTTTATAGGCTCGAATGGTTCGCATACTATCCTCCGGATTTACACGGAGCGATACTAAGGTGTCAGATGTCAAAAATAAGGAGTCATCATCAACCACCGTAATTAAAAGCGGTCGTCCGCCTCTTGCCAAAATATAATCTGTCTCTTTATTATAATCCGCTTCTTCGCAAACAATTGTTATCTGCTCCGCAGTATCCACCCAAATGACGTTACCCTGTGCATAACCTAATCCTTTCTCATCATCGAAGTTAATGCTGTCTGCATCTAAAATACTAGTCCCATCCAATACTCTGGAACGGCCAGTCGTAATATACGTTCCTTTCT
>CAYXQH010000462.1:0-5413 GCA_964467425.1 uncultured Saprospiraceae bacterium | reverse complement strand
TGGGACAAATTTACGATTCTTTTTAATAAACCAAAGAGAACTATAAAAAGTTTCTCCTGCAAAATGATTTTCTACCTTCTAAAGGGCAGTCATTAGATTATAACTCTGCGATGTCTCCTTTTCTGCGCGGTGAATTGTTTTATAAAATTGCAAAAAAAGAGGAATCATAGAGTTAATTATTCTACCATTTTGCATTAAGAAATTCCTAAGATGATTTTTTGAAACTAAGTAGTAGGAATTGAAATATTTTTTTTCTTAGTTTTAGGTATATGAAGACCACTGAAAAACAGTTAAAAGCACTTCGGGCTATTTGTAATGTCCTAATCCCTTCTATCGAAGGCGATGCTTATTGGCAACGAAAAGCAAGTGATTTTAAGGTGGTAGAGCGAATGATGGAGCAAATTTCTCATCTCAGCGAACGAGAACAAAAAGAATTCAAACAATTATTATCCTTAATTTCAAGTAGAACATTGGGGCTGACTTGGAGAGGACGGTTAAAGCCTGCGAATGATTTGTCTGAAGAACAGCTTGAACGAATGCTTAAAAAATGGTCGCACAGTCGATTTAAAGCTATTCGAAAAGGCTATAATACCATTAAAAGACTTTGTGGTTTTGTTTACTATGGAGCTACAGAAGATGGCGTGAATCCAAATTGGGAAGCGATCGACTATCAAATGCTTTCGAAAATGGATGAGTCGTCAACTCATTTATTAGAAGGTATGATTGTCCCTCGAAAGAATCAGCAATTGGCTTATGATGTGGTCATAGTTGGAAGTGGAGCAGGGGGGAGTGTTGCCGCTTCGATTTTAGCAGAGGCGGGGCAAAGTGTTTTGATTATTGAAAAAGGCCCCTTTTTAAAAGGAAAAGATTTTAACCAGGTGGAGTTGGATATGTTGAATAAACTCTATGAAGGGAGAGGTTTGTTAAGCTCGGTCGATGGAGGAGTCAGTGTTTTTGCTGGGAGCTGTTTAGGTGGAGGAACAACAGTCAATTGGGCAGGTGCTTTTCGTACACCAGATTATATTTTAGAAGAATGGGCAAAAGAACATGACAATCCTCATTTTTTAGAAGCAGATTATAATAAAGGATTTGACTTTGTAGAAAAGCGAAATCACATTTCAACGGATTTGATAAAGCATAATCCGCAAAATCAATCCCTCTATAAAGGTGCACAGAAATTGGATTGGAATGTGAAGTTGATTCCTCGAAATGTTCGAAAACCCGAAGCACTCTCTGATGAATTTTTCTGGAAATCCCAAGGCTTTTCCCCTTTAGGTGATCGCTACGGTTCAAAACAATGTGCACTCCAAACTGCTTTGTCAGATGCTGTTGAAAAAGGAGCCCATGTGTTATACGATACGACTGTTTTGAAAGTTTTGACATCAAAGGGGATTGCGCAAGGCGTTGAAGTTGTTTCTAAAGAAAAAGATAAATGGAGTATTCGAGCAAAGCAAGTGATTGTCTCCGCGGGTAGCATTCACACACCAGCGATATTAAAACGAAGCGGATTAAGGCATAAAGAAATAGGGCGAAATTTATATATCCACCCAACTGTACCTTTGACCGGATTTTATAATGAAAAATCATATTCCTGGTATGGGCCAATGATGTCTGCTGTGGTTGATGAATTTACAAGGAAAGATGGAAACTACGGGTTCAAAATCGAAACACCTCCTGTACATTTGGGCTTAATGTCTACCGTCGCAAATTGGCGAAGCGGAAGGCATTACAAACAAGATATGTTAGAAGCGAGCTATGCACAGCATTTCATTATTTTGACTCGTGATAAATTTGGTGGTCGGATCAAAGTAGATAAAAAAGGAAATCCCTTAATTTATTATCAACTACATGATTTTGACAAAAAACACTTGATTATGGGAATGCAAAAAGGTGTCGAATTACATCATGTGAATGAAGCTGAAAAAATTTATGTGTATCACAATCAGGCCTTAATTTATGAAAGAGGAAGAGATGATATTAATTTTATGCTCAATGAAATCCCCAGAAGAAAATGGGAAACCAATTATTTCGGAATGTTTTCAGCACATCAAATGGGAACCTGCCGAATGGGAGGCTCCAATAAAAAACATCCTGTCAAACCTAATGGCGAAACCCGGGAAGTGAAAAACCTATTTGTAGCCGATGGTAGTTTATTTCCTAGTGCTAGCGGAGCCAATCCAATGCTTTCGATTCAGGCACTGGCCTATTATGTCGCTCAACAAATAAAAAAGTAGCTGACCTAGATAAATATTAAATTAATTCGGAAAACAATAGGGGGACATCTACCATTTTTGAATCAATATATAAACGAGATGATTTGAATTCTTGATTAAAAAAACGAAAATAAAGCATATGAAAATTTTTAACCTACTATTTTCTGTACTCCTCTTATTCTCCATCGTTGAGGGCATTGCCCAAAATCCTAAAGCTAACCTTGAATCCAAAATAAATAAAATTGTAGAACGCGAGACTGTGGTCGGTCTAGGCGTTGCTATAGTCCATGGAAATGAAATCGTTTACAAAAATGGTTTCGGATACGCAGACCGTGAAAATAAAACACCCTATACAACTAAAACGGTCCAACCGATTGCTTCTATTTCCAAAACGTTAATTGGAGTATCCTTGATGAAAGCCCAGGAAATGGGTTTGCTAAATTTAGATGATCCGATTAATAAGTATCTACCATTTGAAATAAAAAACCCTAGATATAAGGACCAAGTCATTACTATCCGACATCTGGCAACGCATACCAGTTCATTGAAAGATACTAAGCATTATGAAAAGGCTTATATTTTTGATGGAACCGTTCCGCCGATTTATAAAAAAATAAATTTTGGTCTGAAAAGAATGATGGTTAAAAAATATATAAAAGGCTATAATAAAAATGAAGAAATACCTTTAGAGCAGTTTCTAAAAAATATCTATACCAAAAAAGGGAAATGGTACAAGAAGAAAAATTTTTCTAAGGAAGAGCCTGGAATGAAATACAGGTACAGTAATAATGGTTCGGCATTAGCGAGTATGATTTTGGGAAAAGCCACTGGTATGCCTTATAAGGAATTTGTTGAAACGCATATTTTGAAGCCACTCGAAATGGAGCATTCGGGTTGGAGCCTAAAAGATTATAAAGCTGATCAAAAAGCGTCACTGTATGTGCTTGGACAAAAAATTCCAGAATTCGAATTAATTACTATTGCAGATGGAGGTTTTATAACCTGCATAGATGATTTTTCCAGGTATTTTCATACGATGATCAAAGGTTATACCGAAGGAAATCAAATCCTCAGTCATGCCAGTATGACGGAAATGATAGATGCTTCAAAGTATCCCGGAAAAGAATATGCAATTTATTGGTCAACCATTAACGGAAATCTAATTGGTCATACAGGAGGAGATCCGGGGGTAAGTACCTATGCACTTTTTAATAAAAAAAGTTTAAATGCGTATATCTTTTTCTTGAATGTCAGTGATAATAAAGATCATGATGAAGTGGTCAATTCTTTATTTAGAGTGGCGAGTGAATATTGTGTCGAAATCAAAGAAGAGAAGGATTGAGTTTTCTAAGTGAAAATAATTCCCGACATTCATGCTATGGAAAAAGAAGGAATCTGGAGCGAGAAATTCAAGGTGCTTGCATTCATGGTGGATAAAGATCGAGCTTTAACCTTTCCGATGCTTTGTAACCTCTTACAAGAAGTAGCCGGTAATCATGCCAATTTTCGGAAACTCGGTTTTTTTGATATGCAATCAAAAAATAGATTCTGGGTGTTGAACCGACTCAAACTTTCTATCAATGATTTTCCAAAGTGGCAGGATGAAATCGAAGTGCAAACCTGGGTGAGTCTGATGAAAGGCCCTTTTTCAAATCGTCATTTTTCTGTTTTAAAAGAAGGAAAAGAAATTGCTTCCGCTTTTACGTTTTGGGTAGCTATTGATGCAGACACGCACAAACCTGTTCGAATAAATTCAGAGGATGTAGTTGTTTTAGAAAATAATGAAGCGAGCTGCGGACCGGCTGAAAAATTGATGCAGGTTTCGGATGGAGAAATGGCAGAGACTTATACCGTGAAAAATAGCGACCTCGATATGATTGGTCATGTCAATAATGTCAAGTATATAGAATGGATTTTAAATCAGGTTGAGGAACCGACGGCCATCAAAACCATCGAAGCGAATTTTTTAAAAGAAACCCACCTAGCTGATACGGTAGAGATTTTAAATAAAGGAAATGATTATTTGATTCAATCTAAAAGCGACAAAGTACCCGTTTTTGTTTTAAGAATAAATAAAGAATAATTCAATTCTCCATTTCAATAAGCTACTCCAAACCTAGAATAACTTTCTCTCCAATAATTTCTTTACCATTGTCAAGGGAAAGGATATACGTGTTGCGTTTAAAATTGGTAATATCTAAATCAAGAAAGTTTAAACCAGGTTCTGGATAAATAGATCTACGAATCAAAACTTGTCCCTGAAGATCGGCCAAAATAATATTCACTTTTCTAACCGTAGATGGACTATAATAGTGAACACTTAGGTAAGAATCTGAAGATCCTAAACCGGTCATTTTTGTGATTTTAAATTTTTCAAAAACTAATTCCAAATCGATCGCAAGTACTTCCGTATAAGTCTTTGTTCCATCAAAATCAATTTGCACTAACCGGTAATACGCTGTATTGCTTAAAGCACGATTTCGAATACCCTTATCCATAAAAGTATAAGAACGTGTAGACTCCGAATCACCCGCTCCAAGGACCATTCCTATTTTTTCAAAACGATTGCCATCATAAGAATACTCTATTTCAAAACCCGCATTATTTTCCTCATTTTCAGTAGTCCAGGAAAGTAAAATATTATCCTCCGATAAAGAACCCGAAAACGAACTCAGGTCAACAGGCAATAAACCAACCAGACTTCCTTCATCATATTCACAATCTTCAGAACTGCCATCTGTATAATGAATCGTTATGTCTCCAGTCAACGTAATTCCGGTAAAGTCTTCTGTGTACGTTTGCCAGGTTGTAGTTAAAACAGGTGTTACTTCAATATTTGTATAAATTGCACCAGGCAAATCCGTATCAATATCCTTAAGATTTGATGGAGCAGATCCAGTATATTGAAGAATTAGATCATCTAGAATTATATCAATATTCGGTGGACATTGCGCTTTAATGAAGAAAGGCAAAGAAAGAAGCGCAAACAGGCTTATAAGCTTTAAATTGGCTATCATAAGAATCGGTTTTTGTACAGAAATGGGGCGTTCTGCATTATCATTCTGATAGTCCGTGGGAAAATGTGCGAAGATAAACCTGAAACGTGGCCAGGTTTCTATAATACAAAGCTATTGTTTAATTCGCTGATAATCAAAGCTTTTTTTGTTAAAATTGAATTTTTTCTAGATTATACTAAAATG
>CAYXQH010000461.1:0-5414 GCA_964467425.1 uncultured Saprospiraceae bacterium | reverse complement strand
TTCACCCTTTCACCCTTTCACCCTTTCACCCTTTCACCCTTTCACCCTTTCACCCTTTCACCCTTTCACCCTTTCACCCTTTCACCCTTTCACCCTTTCACCCTTTCACCCTTTCACCCTTTCCATCCTTTTTTCTTACCTTTGGGAACCCTATCTGACAAATTAGTGTTATAAGGGTAGAAAAGTTCTTTAAAATACGGGGCTGACTGGAATCGACAGGAAAGAATTTCCGTTAGTAAGCATGCCGAGCTAAGAATACTCAACTCGTTAAAATCGGTATTCGAACCTTTTTTACATGGCAATCGTAATTTTGCCATGGCTGCATAATTCTAGGAATTATCAGCCATTGAGCCGTGCGCTTGAAGTCTGATACACAGCGTGCCGCTCACCAACCCGCCCGAAAGGGCTTCGGACTAGCTAAGAGGAGTACCTTGACCTCAAGGCGAAATTAAAAGGATAAGGATTACGCTAAGGAACGTTTGTTATCCTATCGTTTTCTCGAAAATCTAATAATAAACTAAGCATGTAGAAAGCTCTCAGATGCTTTGTCTGGACCAGGGTTCAACTCCCTGCAGCTCCACCAATAATAAATGCCTTAGCTATTGTTTTTACAAATAGTTGGGGCTTTTTTGTTTTTAATAATTAAAAAAACGCGCATGGAAAAATACAAAACACTAAACGGTTATATAGATGAAGCGGGTAAGTTTAGCCAGATGCCAGGGAAGCGCCAAAAGAAAAAAGTAGCCTTGATGCTGGAGTATTTGTCTGAAAAATTTGAAGCGGGTAAGAAGTATACGGAAAGAGAGGTCAATGAAATCCTGAACCAATATCATAGCTTTAATGATCCGGCGACCTTAAGGCGATTGATGTATGGAAGTGGTCTGATCGATCGGACCTTGGATGGTAGAGCCTATTGGTTGAAGTCCAATGAATAAACTTTTCTAACAACTGATTTGATAGAAATAAAAATGCCCCAACCTTTGTTCTTGAACGGTTAGGGCTTTTTTATAATTCGAACGAAAAATTAAGCTACAGGAACTTGTTGGTTTTGAAGATTCCCTTTAAAACCGATAGGTCCTTCGCCATTATAAGTCATAGTACCGTTTAGTGTTTTTCCGCCATCAGGAGAATCCACTTTCATCTGGACAACATGTTGGTTAGCTCTTGCACCAATCAACCAGTTACCACCTGGATGCCAAGGAGCAGTATCGCCTCCCCATTGGTTTTCAACAGCATACACATTGTCTACAGTTTGTTTTGCTTTAAAACCGATAGGTCCTTCTCCAGCATAAGTCATAGTACCATTAAGGGTTTGACCATTATCAGATGAAGAGATATCCATAGCAACAACAAGTTGGTTTTCGCGACCTCCGATTCCCCATTGACCACCTTCGTTCCAAGGAGCAGTAGCACCTCCCCATTGATTTTGAACATTGTAAGAGGTCGTCATAGCCCCATTAAAACCAATAGGCCCTTCACCTTCGTAAGTCATAGTACCGGTAAGTGTGTTTCCACCATCAGAAGAAACGACATTCATTTGTACAACGCGTTGCTTATCACGTCCACCAATGACCCATTTGCCACCAGGATGCCAGGGAGCAGAGTCACCGCCCCATTGGTTTTCAACATCATAATTATTACAGCCTGTCATTTGAGCTTTAAACCCGATAGGTCCTTCACCTGCATAAGTCATGGTTCCCGTAAATGTTTTTCCGCCATCAGCAGATTTGATATCGATGGCTACAACGTTTTGATCGGCTCGTGCTCCTAATGCATAAACACCACCTTCGTTCCAGGGAGCAGAGTCACCGCCCCATTGGTTTTTTACTTGAAATGTTGACATAAAATTGTTTTTTGAGGTTAAAAAAATAATTCAGAATTGATTCTGTCTTATTTGTGTGGAGTATTACAAAGTTAAAGATATTAAAATAAATTACAATACGTATTTATACCTAATTTAACTCGCAGCATACACGCTGACACATTTTTAGACGATTCATAGGGGTGTCGACTCTATTTTGTTATCTAATTAAAAAAGCTTAACAATATAATATTGATTCATTCATCTTGATATAAACCCAATTGATCTATTTTTTGCTGGTTTATTCTTCATAGCCTTTGGCTTTTATTATTTTAGGATTTTGAATTTCTTTTTTTTAAATAAAGTTTTATGAAAAAAATATGCGGATTGATGCTTGTCCTTTCTTTTTGCTCCTCTTTTCTTTTTGCGCAATCAGAAACCCAAAATGCGATCAAAGAAATTAGTGATCTCCAATATTTGGATACTAAACTGATCGTAAATGATACTCTTCAACGACTTAATTTAGTACTTCCGGAGAATATAGACAGCTTTCCTTTAATGGTCTGGATCGGAGGAGGTGCATGGTCCTATGTCAATCGGCATATGGAAATGAATCTGGCACGTCGATTTGCAGAAAATGGAATCGCAGTTGCATCTGTCGGTCATCGTTTAAGTTCGGCACTTTGGCAGGATTCTACTCATAATGGCGGCGCACAACATCCAGATCATATTGAAGATGTTGCGGCAGCTTTTAAATGGCTGTATGACCATGCTTCAGAATATGGCTACGATCAGGAGAAAATTTTTGTGGGTGGTTTTTCTTCAGGTGCGCACCTTGCTGCGCTCTTATGTCTGGATGAAAAGTATTTGAAAAAGCATGGTTTATCAAAAAAGAACGTACGAGGAGTTATTCCTGTTTCTGGAACCTATGATGTTCAGGATTATTATAATGCCTTTATAAATGGGAGCAGACCAGAATTAGCAGTTACTCATGTTCAATCTGTTTTTGGAGAATCAGAAGCTGAATTTAAGGATGCCTCTCCAACTTCTTATTTGGATAACCTTTCTGTTCCGATGTTATTGCTTACTGATAATTATGTGTATCGATATACCAATTTTTTTGAAGAAGCATTAGCGGAAACGGAGTTTAGAAATTTTGATATTTTATACGTCTACCAATTATCACATGGCGATCTTTGGCGGAATCTGGCAGCGGAGAAAAGTACCTATCGAAATATCATTACTGATTTTATAGGATCCAATACGCCGTCTTCTTCTAATTAAAAATTCAAAGCTATGAAACTATTTTCTTTAGTAATTACTTTATTGCTGACCTGTCCTGTTTATACCCAAAGCCCGATAGAAGTGATAACCGAAAAATTGGAAGCTGCCTTCCAAAAATCAAAACTACCTGGCTTTGCCGTCGCTATGGTTTCTAAAGATAAAGTGCTTTATCAAAAAGGGTTTGGCTACGCCGATGTTGCATCAAAAAAATCGTATACAACCCATACTGTTCAGAATATTGGTTCTATTTCAAAAACATTAATTGGACTTAGTTTGATGAAAGCGGTGGAAGCAGACCAGTTAAAACTTGATGATCCGATTAATAAATATTTACCTTTCAAGGTCGTGCATTCCTATCATCCGGAGGCCGTAATTACCATTCGTCAGTTGGCGACACATACTTCAGGCATTCAGGATAGAGCATCTAATTATAATTTGAAATCCTATTATATAGATGATACGGTAGCTGGAAAAGATTTTTCAAAAAAAGGATTTTCCATATTCGAACGATGGTATCTAAATAAAGTCAAAAAAAATAAACTCTTGTCTTTAGAAGACTATTTAAGTAATGTCTTTTCGGAGAAAGGCAAATGGAATAAGAAAAAGAATTTTCGTAAAACGGCACCAGGGGAAGCTTATCATTATAGTAATATTGGTGCAGCTTTAGCAGCTTTTATTCTTGAAAGAGCAACTGGAGTTCCTTATGACGAATATACGCGTAATCAAATTATTAAACCTCTAAAGATGCAAGCTACCGGCTGGAAATATAAAGATGTCGATTTGGAAAAGTTTGCCACACGCTATCAAGGAAAGAAAAGAGGAGTGGTTCCATTTTATGGTTTGTCTACCTATCCGGATGGTTCACTAAAAACTTCGATTAGTGATATGGCTTTATATCTTAAGGAAATGCTCAAAGGTTATGAAGGAGAGAGTGACCTTCTTTCTAAGGCGTCTTTTGATGAATTATTTTTAAATCAACTCCCAACAAGTTTAGGAAATCAAAGTGGTATTTTTTGGGAAATATTCGGGATGAATAAGGATGGAGATATTGGACATGGAGGTGGTGATCCAGGAATTACGACGATTATGTTTTTTAGTCCAACTACTAAAATAGGAAAAATAATTATGACGAATAGTAGTGGTAACGGTTCGGATATTTTCATGATTTGGGAAGAGTTTATAAAAATGGAAGACCAGTTTTTAAACGAATAATGGTTCATATAAAAGAATAAAATATAAAGCAAATGAATCTTAAAATCGAAAGCTTAAGCAAAACCTACGACAATGGCGTAAAGGCAATTGATGATTTAACATTAGAGATTGGTAAAGGGATGTTTGGTTTATTAGGACCGAATGGAGCTGGAAAGTCAAGCCTGATGCGTACAATTGCTACTTTGCAACAAGCAGATTCTGGAAGGATATCTTTCGAAGAGATAGATGTGCTGAATGATCCGATGAGTCTTCGAAAAGTGCTGGGTTATCTTCCACAAGAATTTGGCGTTTATCCAAGAATGTCTTCACAAGCTTTACTGGATTATTTTGCATTATTAAAAGGTATTGCTTCCAAAAAAGAACGGAATATAATCGTTCAGCAGGTATTGGAATTGACCAATCTATATGAGGTTCGAAAGAAAAGTGTAAGCGGTTATTCCGGAGGAATGAAGCAACGATTTGGAATCGCTCAGTTGCTCTTGAACAATCCAAAATTGATTATCGTAGATGAACCAACCGCTGGTCTTGATCCGGCTGAACGCAATCGTTTTCTAAATGTACTTCGCGAAGTAGGCGCCCAGAATACAGTGATTTTTTCCACACATATTGTGGATGATGTCAAAGAACTTTGCACCGATATGGCGATTATGAATGGTGGACGAATTCTTCATCAGGAAAAACCTTTAGAAGCTACGCAATCCATACAGGGTAAAATATGGACGAAGTCTATCGGCAAGGAGGAATTGGACGATTTTAGCAACCGACTTACCGTACTCTCTTCAAGTTATAATCCGGATAATTCGATTTTAATCCGAGTCTTTGCAGACCAACAAATAGATGATTCTTTTGCTTCGGCGAAACCGAATTTGGAAGATGTATACTTTATAGCATTAAAACAGGATGAGACTATAGGCATCCAAAATTAATTTCAAAAAAGATGCTCAAAAAAATATATATCAACGAATTTATATACTGGCTAAAAAGACCCTCGGTCTATATTTACGGGATGGTCTTTTTTGGATTTGCTTTTATAGGGATTATTGGAACAGGAGGTTTTTTTGATCCACCAACGACAGATAAAAATGTTCGTTTAGTGAATGCGCCTTTTGAGCTAAAC
>CAYXQH010000460.1:0-5423 GCA_964467425.1 uncultured Saprospiraceae bacterium | reverse complement strand
CAAAAATACATAATTTTATTCTTTTATTCTAATACAGACCTGTTTTTTGCGCAAAACTTAACTAAAATTCTTTAAAGGCATGTCAAAAACAAATGATATTCTGTCATCCGATTTTTTAGACTTCGAAATATTTGGGCTTTCTGATGAAAATATTTTACAAATAGAGAAGGATCAAAGCAACCAATCTAAATCTTTAGTCGTCTACCATGCAGACAATGGAGAGGATGGTTTGCAAGATTTTCTAACAAATATCCTAACCGCAGTCAAATTAGATACTTCAAAGGATGTGTCTATTGTAAAAGTAACAGACAAAACCGGTATAAGTTTTATCCGTGCAAAGACAATTACAACTATTGAAAAAATGATCATTTTTGGAATTGCTCCAAACCAACTTGGTATTAACCTGGATATTCGCAAGTATGTTCCTTTAGACTTTCAAGGTTGTACCTTCCTGTATGCGGATACCCTTTCTGAGGTTAAAAATGACGTTAATAAGAAGAAAGCATTGTGGGCCAGTTTACAAGAAATTTATCTCAAATGAAGCAATTAGTTTTTGCCACAGGAAATGAAAATAAAGTCCGGGAAGCCGCCGAAATCTTAAAAGGAAAATATCAAATTATTCCTATGAAAGATATAGGATGTATGGAAGATATTCCTGAAACCAGTCCAAGTCTGGAAGGAAATGCTTTACAAAAAGCGAATTATTTGAAATCCAATTATCAGGTCGATTGTTTTGCAGAGGATACCGGTTTGGAAATAGATGCCTTAGATGGGGCACCTGGTGTCTATACTGCCAGATATGCAGGACTTCCTCGAGATGCTGGAAAGAATATGGATCTAGTGTTAAAAAATCTAGAGGGAGCAGAAAATAGGAATGCACGCTTTCGAACTGCTATTGCATTGATAATCAACAATAAAGAACATGTGTTTGAAGGAATAGTAGAAGGAAAAATTGCTTTCGAAAAAAGTGGTGATGGAGGGTTTGGATATGACCCCATTTTTATACCAAATGGATACGAGAAAACGTTTGCTGTTTTATCTAAAGATATCAAGCATCAAATTAGCCATCGGGCAAGAGCAATGGCTAAATTAATCGCATTTTTAGAGGACGATAGCAAAGAAATGAATGGCTAGAATATTCTCGTGAACTATAAGAAATTATGTATCTTCAAGCTTGATCGTCTGAGGATCATAATAAAAAATCAATGTTTAAAACACAAAATCTACAAAGCCCCTTAGATATCCATTCGATATTGCAAGGTTGCATCAACGGTAAAAAGTTGCACCAGGAGCTTCTTTACACGAAGTATGCTCCTGCTATGTTTGCTATTTGTCTACGATATGCCTCTGATTATCATACTGCAGAGGATTTGTTGCAAGAAGGTTTTATTAAGGTCTTTGGAAAAATTAACAGCTTTCGAGGAGAAGGTAGTTTTGAAGGATGGATGAAGCGAGTTTTTATTAATACCTCTATCGAATATTTCCGAAAATCAAGTACCTACCGTTTTGTAAAACTAGATGAAGGATATCAGGTAAAAATTTCTCCTAAAGCAACTGAAAAACTCTTTCGCGACGATTTAATTGAAGTGATTCAAACATTACCAAGCGGCTATAGAAATGTCTTCAATCTTTATGTAATTGACGGCTACAACCATAATGAAATTGCAAACCTCTTGAATATCTCAGTAGGGACTTCAAAATCTCAACTGGCTAGAGCAAGAAACTCCCTAAAAAACAAAATTAACCAGCTTAATGAACAACAGTAATAAAAACAAAGCAGAAGAAATGAGTGATCATGAATTTGATCAACTATTTAAATCTCATTTAGAGGATCATGAGGTAACACCTAATTCTTCCAATTGGAAAAGAATTAACCAGTGGACTGGTTTCAGTATATTTTATTCCTTTTCAAAATACAATTTACTCAAAATCGCAGCTACTCTTTTACTCCTTATTACTGCCGGCTCTTTTTATTTTCAATATCAAAACCAGATCAATTCCTCAACAATTGCACAAACTGAAGTTAAAAAGATTGACGAAGCTCCAGTTGAAGTAGAAGAAGTTCAGGTGCTCCCTGTTGAAGAAAAAGAATTTGTATTTGATTTTAAAAAGGATGAAACAGATAAAGAATTGAAAAAAGAATTGATCGATAAAAAACTGGATGACTATCTTGCTTTTTTATTGGAAGATGAAGATGAATTTGCAAGCATTATTGATTCTTCCGAAATATCGAAATCCTTGGCTCCTGTTGAACAGTTACCAATTGATGAGATGTTTGCCTATATCCCTTCATTGCCAAAACAAGAAGAAATAACTATTCTTGCTCCTTTGGAAACTAAAATCACACTCCCCCATCGTTTTGTAAAAAGCGAAAAAGAAATTGAAGACTTTTTAACGATATACGAATCAAATAAACGTTCTGACTAAAAGTCTGGAAATATTGACTCCTCTTCAAAAAATGATGGTCTTTGCATAGCGAAGACCATCATTTTTATTTTACCAAAGGCAAATAAACCTTCATTTTCGCTTTAGACGAGCAACTCATCTAACAATTTTAATATTTCATCTCTTTTTATTGGTCACCCTGCTAAGGAAAATTATCTTTATTGGAAATTAAAAAACAATTTAGTTACGGTTAAACGAAAAACTATGCCTGTATTACAGATTAATAATATCCTAAAACGCTATGGAGGAATAACTGCTGTTAGAAACCTTTCATTGACCGTCAATGCGGGAGAAGTTTTTGGGATCTTAGGCCCCAACGGCAGCGGTAAGACCACAACCCTTGGCATTATCCTCGGAATCATTCGAATGAATAGTGGAAGCTTCACCTGGTTTGATGGACATCATGGTGAAAAGGCCAACTTAAAAATTGGGACCTTATTAGAAACGCCTAATTTTTATCCTTATATGGATGCAGATCAAAACCTCGAAGTTGTTGCACATATCAAAGGCGTAAAGAATCCAAATTTTAATGAATTATTGCAAATGGTCAACCTTGCTCATCGTCGAAAATCCGCTTTTCGCACCTACTCTTTAGGAATGAAGCAACGGCTTGCTATTGCTTCAGCTATGGTTGGGGATCCGGAAGTATTAATTTTTGATGAACCTACCAATGGCCTTGACCCTCAAGGAATCGCAGAGGTTCGGGAAACGATTCGTGAGATTGCCGCAAGAGGAAAAACCATTATCATGGCCAGCCATATTTTGGATGAAGTAGAAAAGATTTGCTCACACGTTGCAATTATTAAAAATGGAAGCCTCCTGGCAAATGGAGAAATTGGATCGATCATTAATGATGAAGTAAAAACCGAGATTTCCTCACTTCAAAATGTAGAATTAAAAAATCTCCTGGAATCACTATCATGGGTCAAACGAATAGTAGAAGAAAACGGCGTTTTTGAAATAGTTTTAACCGATGGAAAAACAGCAGCAGATATTAATCAGCGAGCTTTTTCAAATGGGATAAGAGTGAATCATCTGATCAGTAAAAAGCGAAGCCTGGAAATGGAGTTTTTAGAAATAACGAAAAACCAATAAACAAAACACTATGCTGTACTTACTCCAATTAGAATGGAAAAAATTTAAACATTACCGAACTTTTAAGGTAATGGCGATCTTATACTTTATTTTACTTCCCTTGACACTCATTGTTGGTAAAGCTTTTTTCGGCTTTGCAAATCCTCCAAAAGAGGTCATAAACATGGACTTGTTCTATGCATTTCCGGAGGTCTGGAGATATTTAGCCTATATCGGCAATTGGCTCTCTTTTTTCTTTCTTGGGTTTATTGGTGTGCTCTGTGTTACCATGGAATATTCAAATAAGACACTTCGCCAAAATATAATCACGGGTGTCACAAGAAATGAATTTTTTATAGGAAAACTCTTATTCATTCTATCGGTTTGTCTGGGTGCTACTTTATATTTTGCCTTAGTCGGTTTTTCTTTTGGAATATTCAATACGAACTCTTTGTACATGACCAAAATTTTAAGAGGCACTAGTCAGATCCCCTTATATTTCTTAATGTGTTTTGGATATATGATTTTTGGTTTTTTCTTAGGTATTCTGGTTAGAAGAACGGGATTAGCACTATTTCTTTACCTGGTCTATATTCTATTTTTAGAACCTGTCATCAGATGGGCAGCGCATGGGAAAATATTTTTTAATAAATCCATCCACTTCTACCCTTTAAATGCTATTGAAGATTTAGCACCTATACCAATATTGGATATGGTCGACAACATGACCAGACAAAACGAATTTAGTATTTTGCTGACACCAACAGAAGCGGTCATCACCACTTTGATTTATCTAAGCATTTTCATTTTTATTGCTTATAGTAGAATTAAACATTCTGATTTATAGGAATAAAACAATTGAGTTAAAACTATTTTTCTAATTATTGGTTTGCTATTTCTTGCGCAAAATCAAGGTCAATCCCTTATCTTTGCCGCCTAAATACAGCGCATGTTAAAAACCATTCTATCAGAATTAAAAGTCTCGCAGACCAGCTTGGTTGCCGTTTCTAAAACAAAGCCAAAGGAGCAGCTATTAGAAATTTATAAGCAAGGGCAACGGATCTTCGGAGAAAACAGAGTACAAGAGCTGAGTGACAAACAGGCTTCTCTTCCAGAAGATATCGAATGGCATATGATTGGAAATCTCCAAAGCAATAAGGTAAAATATATTGCTCCATTCATTTCGCTAATCCATAGCGTCGATCAGTTCAAATTATTAAAAGAAATAAATAAACAAGGCAAAAAAAATAATCGCGTAATCAACTGTTTACTTCAATTTAAAATTGCCAGGGAAGCAACAAAGTCCGGGTTTGATTTTTCATCGATAAAAGATGTGTTTGGCGATCCTTCCTTTTCTGAATTGAAGCATATCCAAATCAATGGTGTCATGGGCATGGCAACGTTTACGGACAATGAAGATCAGGTGCGATCAGAGTTTAAAAAACTAAAAAACATCTTCGAAAAATTAAAGGCTGATTATTTTTTAAACGATGAGCATTTTAAAGAAATATCCATGGGGATGTCAGGAGATTATAAAATCGCGATTGAAGAAGGAAGTACCATGGTTCGAATTGGGAGTTTGATTTTTGGCAGTAGGAATTATTAATATTTAAAAAGCCAGTAAAAGAAAAGCCAATAAGTTAGCAAAAGAATTATTGCTAACTTATTGGCTTGTTTACTTCTTAACGTTTGTTTCGATTAAGATTTTTACTTACCGACAATCAATTTTTTAGTAAATATTTCTCCACCTACCTCTACTTGAACAACAAACAAACCGGTTCCCCAGTTCTGCGTTGATATTTTAGTCATAATATTCGGTGTAACATCCTGGTAGATCAATTGTCCAATAGCATTATAAACTACGATCTTAGCTTCTGTAAAATTATAAGCTTCAATCTCCAGGT
>CAYXQH010000459.1:0-5423 GCA_964467425.1 uncultured Saprospiraceae bacterium | reverse complement strand
ATATCTTTCAAATCGCTTAATTTTAAAATATCTTTATAAAATACCCTTATAGGCTAAGCTATTCAATTAATATCTATGAAAACCTTTTCCATTCTATTCTTTTTAATTTTGGTATTTAGCAACTCTTTTGCACAAACCAAATCAATTTTTACAAATGCTAAAAAGATTGATGATACACGTTATGCAGAATATAAAGGATCTCCCTATTTGTTTGATGATTGGGTGATTGGAGATATTTATGACGGAGAGAAGAAAGCCTTCGAACAAATGGAACTTAATTTTAACGGTTACTCTAATAATGTCGAAGTTAAAAAAGAGGACAAGTTTGTAGAATTAGATACCAAGTGGTATACGAAAATAGAAGTACAATCTAAAGATGGTTTATTAACTTTTCGAAGAGGGCTACATACCTTTTTTAAAGATAAATTTGTAGAAACGGTTTATACCGGGAAAGATTTTTATTTAGTTAAAAAATTTAGAACAGGGCTGACAGAAAAAGAAATCAATGATGTAGGTAAGACTATAAAAATTAAACGATTTGAAAAAAACATTGATTATTATTTTATAAAAAATGGAAAGCTTAATCAAGTAAAAATGAAAAAGAAAAGCCTGCTTTCTTATCTTGGTCATAAAAAAGAAATCGGAGCCTTCCTCAAGGAAAATAAATTAAAACTCACCAGACAAGCCGATCTCAAAAAAGTCTTAGCCTTCTATGAAGAGCAAGGTTTTTAAAACATTAACATATTTATTTAAAACTTTTTGTTTTAAATTTAAAAAACAATCCTATCTTTGTTTTTATAATTATTTGATTGATTATTTTCTAATAAAGAATCAAGTAATTCCACACACCAAAACTTAGCATAGCCTATTCACTATGCAATCGTAAGCACACACTTACACATCCCCACTTTTGGAATTAATATCGTGAGAAAACAGGTTAGTACATGATCCTGCGAGAACGTGTGGACTATTTTCTAACCATTTGTTAAACATACTAATCTGAAGTCGTCGCACTTCGGAAAGAAAACGTATTGAGATGTACCAAAGAGCAATCTTACATCTCGACCTTGATGCATTTTTTGTATCGGTCGAATGTATACGCAACTCGTCTTTGGCTGGCAAACCTGTGCTCATTGGTGGCACAAGCCGGAGAGGCGTTGTTGCATCCTGTAGTTATGAAGCCCGTAAATTTGGAATCCATTCAGCGATGCCAATGCGAATGGCTTTGCAACGTTGTCCCGACGCCATTGTCCTGCGCGGAGATATGGAAACCTATTCTAAATATTCCAAACTCATTACAGAAGTCATTGAGTCCGAAGCACCGGCTTTTGAAAAGGCTTCGATCGATGAGTTTTATCTGGACCTCACCGGAATGGATCGCTACATTGGTTGTTTTCAATGGGCAAAAGAGTTACGTCAAAAAGTAATGAAGAATTCCGGACTCCCTATTTCGTTTGGACTCTCCGTTAATAAACTGGTCTCCAAAGTGAGTACCGGCGAAGCCAAGCCTAATGGCGTATTACAAATTGATGCAGGAACAGAGCGGAATTTTCTGGCTCCCTTATCCATTTCTAAGCTTCCATCAGTCGGAAAAGCTACGTATAAAAAACTCAGCTTTATGGGTGTTCGGACGATTAAAATATTGCGAGATGTTCCAGTTCGCTTACTACAAAGAGAATTTGGCAAACACGGACTTGCCCTTTCTAAAAAAGCGAATGCAATAGACAATACTCCTGTCGTTCCGTATAGCGAACGTAAGTCTATTTCTACCGAGCAGACATTTCAACGAGATACGATTGATATTCAAAAAATAAAATCCATCCTCACCAGAATGGCAATGAAGCTAACCTTTGAATTAAGAAAAGATGCAAAGCTGACATCCTGTGTCACCGTCAAAATCCGATACACCGATTTTAATACTTACACAAGACAAAAGCGTATCAGCTATTCTGCGAATGATAAAACCATTTTACCATTAGTGATGGATTTATTTGATCGACTTTACGAAAGGAGACAATTGATTCGCCTGGTTGGTATCCGATTCAGCAGCTTAGTCAATGGGAATCCTCAGTTAAGTTTGCTGGATGATAACATTCGCGATATTAATTTATTACAAACCATGGACAAGATTCGAAAACGATTTGGAAAAGAAGCGGTGATGGTTCTCGCTGCGCTCGAAAGTGGTAGTTCTCGCGAAGCGAGAAAATGATAGTTCGTTCCGCCAAAGGCGAACGAAAATGATAGATTGCCTGCGGCAATAATAAATTTGATATACGAAACTATTATTGCCGCAGGCAATCTATCACTTCATGCCGAAGGCGTGACCATCATTATTCGCCGAAGGCGAATTTATCACTATCCCGATTTATCGGGATCTATCATTTTCGAGCAAAGCGAGAACCTATGCATCTAACATCAACATACTACAGCCTACGTTACGGAACCTTGTCGCCAGAGGCTTTGGTGGAAGCTGCAAAGCAGCGAGGGCTTAAGGTATTAGCACTTACAGAGATCAACAATACCTCTTGCAATTTTCAATTTATAAAGCTATGTAAAGCCGCGGGGATTAAGCCGGTCTTGGGGATCGAGTTTCGACGAGATAATGAATTTTTATATACAGGTATTGCCAAAAACGAAGAAGGTTTTTTTGAACTAAATCGCTTTTTGACAAAGCATTCCGTTGAACAGAAACCCCTGCCGGATATTCCCCCGGATTTTAAACAGGTATTTATTATTTATCGAAAATTGGTAAAAGGAATAAAAGAGTTTTCCGCACACGAGTTTGTTGGCATTCGATCAGAGGAATTAAATAAATTATACGCATCAGCTTTGCGAGATTTTCAACATAAACTGATTGCTTTTAACCGAGTTGTTTTTTTAGATCAGGATGGTTTTAGAACACATAAATTATTACGGGCAATTGATTTAAATATTCTGGTGACCAAGCTAAAATCAAATGATTATGCAACGTCAACATCGACTTTTGCAAAGCTAACGGAATTAAAAAAAGCTTTCGAAACCTATCCGAACATTTTAGAAAATACGAAACAGCTTTTTAAGAAGTGTTCGATTGATTTACAAAGTAACTTGAAAAATAATCGGCAGCATTTTACCGGCTCAAAAGAAAGTGATTTTGAGTTTTTAAAAAAGCTAACCTACAAAGGCTATGAACAACGCTATGGCAATCGAAGAGAAGTCTTCGCCCGAATTGAAAAAGAGCTAAACGTTATTTACAAACTGAATTTCGAGTGTTATTTTTTAATTACCTGGGATATCATTCGCTATGCACACAGTGTCGGATATCATCACATAGGGCGGGGGAGTGGTGCCAATTCTATCGTCGCCTATTGCCTGCGGATTACAGATGTCGAACCGATTGAATTAGATTTATATTTCGAACGGTTTATTAATCAATTTCGAACATCACCGCCAGATTTTGACATTGATTTTTCCTGGGATGAACGGGATGATGTAACCGATTATATTTTTAAACGCTACGGGGCGACACATACCGCATTGCTTGCGACCTATAATACCTTTAAAGGGAAGTCTATTCTTCGTGAAGTTGGAAAAGCCTTTGGTTTACCCAAAGCAGAAATCGATTTAATGGTCAAAGAACCTATGGCGAAACATAAACATCATGGTTTAGCAAAGCAGGTGTTTAAATACGGAGAACGCATCGTTGGCTTTCCAAACTATCTGTCTATCCATGCCGGAGGTGTCTTGATTTCTGAAAAACCAATCAATTATTTTACCGCCTTGCAAATGATGCCAAAAGGTTTTCCGATTACGCATTTCGATATGTATGGTGCAGAAGACTTGGGTTTTCATAAATACGATATTCTTAGTCAACGAGGACTCGGACATATCAAGGATGCCGTGACGCTTATTCATCAAAATAAAAAAGAACGTGTCGATATCCACGATCTCGAGGCAATTAAAGAAGATGAAAAAGTGAAGGAACAACTTCGATCTGGTCATTGCATTGGCTGTTTTTATATCGAGTCGCCTGCGATGCGCGGTTTACTGACCAAGCTCCGTTGCGATAATTATGTGCACTTGGTTGCGGCGAGTTCCATCATTCGGCCTGGTGTTTCAAAATCAGGAATGATGCGCGAATATATTCAACGATTTCATCGACCAGATTCTTTTAAATATCTGCATCCCGTCTTTGAAGAACATCTCGGCGAAACATTTGGTGTGATGGTCTACCAGGAAGATGTAATGAAAATTGTACACCATTTTGCAGATCTGGATTTGGATGAATCAGATGTGTTGCGACGTATCATGACCGGCAAACGAAAGTCCTCGGATTCTTTTGCGCGATTAAGAAAAAAATATTTTGAAAATTGTAAAAAACGTGGACATAGCGATGCACTAACGAAAGAAGTTTGGCGGCAGGTAGAAAGCTTTAGCGGGTACTCTTTTTGTAAAGCACACTCCGCTAGCTTCGCCGCAGAATCGTTTCAAAGTTTGTATTTGAAAGCGTATCATCCATTGGAGTTTATGGTTGCTGTGATTAATAATTTTGGAGGTTTTTATAAAACGGAATATTACTTTCATGAGGCACGGATGCAAGGCGCAACGATTCATCCGCCTTGCGTTAATCACAGTCTCTATCTGACCACCATTATTGGGAAAGATATTTATATCGGTTTTATTCACTTACATCAGATGGAACGAAAAACGGCGCATCAATTGGTAGAGAATCGCCAGATTTATGGAGCATTTAAAAACCTCGAAGAATTTACCCGACGCATTGCCATTAGCTCGGAGCAATTAGATATTTTGATTCGCATTGGCGCTTTTCGATTTACCGGTAAAACACGTTACCAATTAATGTGGCATAAAAATGAAGTCTTTAATCCAAATGCGGTTCGACATGAGACTGGATTTTTATTTGGTGATGAAACCGAGCATTATAAATTACCCATCCTAGAAGTTGGTCGTTTTGATGATGCCTTTGATCAAATGGAGTTATTAGGCTTTCCACTCTGCGCGCCTTTCGATCTGTTAGCTGAAACAGTGAACGGAGCTATTGTAGCTGGAGAAATGATTGCAGAGCAAGGGAAGCAGGTTCGGATACTTGGTTATTATGTTACTCGAAAACAAGTGACCACAGTGAATAAAAAGCATATGGCTTTTGGTACCTGGCTGGATAAAGAAGGACGGTTTTTTGATACAACACATTTTCCGCCATCTCTAAAACGAGCTCCTTTTCGAGGCAAAGGCTGTTATCTAATTACTGGAAAAGTGACGCTGGATTTTGGTTTTCCAAGTATAGAGGTTAGCAAAATGGAACGGCTTGCTTTTGTAAAAGATGAACGGTATTGATTGAGGAATAATGAACAAGGAATATCAATTTAAGAATAACAAATCAAAAATCGTTAATCCTTGTTCTTAATTCTTAATTCTTTATTCCT
>CAYXQH010000458.1:0-5446 GCA_964467425.1 uncultured Saprospiraceae bacterium | reverse complement strand
TATCAATATAATTTTCTAAAAAAGAAACTGGCGAAATCAAAAGAAAATCTGTATAAATCGAATATCGCTTTGTTAGAAGAATCTGAACGTTTAAAAACGAGTGAAAAAGAATTGTTAGAAGTGAATACAGCTTTAAATAATGAAAAACAGAATTTAGCTATTTCTAAAGAAAAGTTAAAAACAAGTAATGATGAACTAGAATATTATGCACATGCTGCTTCTCATGATTTGAAACAACCAATTCGAACTATTCACAGTTTTACCAAATTATTAGAAAAGCATTTAGCAAGACAAGGTTCGAGAGACCCGATTACTGATGAATACCTGGACTTTATTATGACTGGTTCAATGAATATGGGTCGATTAGTAAATGATCTGTTAGAGTATGGTAAAATGTCATCTATGTCGAATGTCCAGTTTAAGCATCAGTCCTTAAATGAATTGTTTGAAATGGTTTCGCTTACTTTAAAAGAAAATATCAATCAAACGCAGAGCAAAATTATTTGTGAAGAACTTCCTACAATACCGATCATTTCCGTCAAAATAAGCCAACTATTTTTAAACTTGATTAATAATGCTATTAAGTTTAAAAAGAAGGATCAACCTCTCGTCCTTGAGGTTAAGGCAAAAGAAAAAGATACGCATTGGGAATTTTCATTTAAGGATAATGGGATAGGAATTCATTCGGATTTCTATACAAAGATCTTTGACCCATTTAGAAAACTGCATTTAAATAAAGAATATGATGGCTCTGGACTAGGCCTTGCCACCTGTAAAAGAATTATTGAAATCCATAAAGGAAAAATTTGGGTTTCATCCGTTTTTGACGAAGGATCTACTTTCTATTTTACTATTCAAAAAGGATTGAAAGACGAGGTTTTACCTATTGAAATCTCGCAAGAACAAGTATTGAACTAGTTTTTTATTCCATCTAATATAGTTTGAAATATAAAAATGACTACCGTCGAATTATTCCATTAATCCAATATAAACATAGTAAGCTCCGACTTCATTTCCTTCTTTATCAATCAGCCAGCTTTTTAATTCCTGTGTGCCTATATTCAAATCCATTTCAAAGGAGGCATTTACAGCTTCTTCACTTAATGGAATACCTTGTTCTTGTTCCCCGATTTTCAGTTTTGCCTGATCAATATTGATAGCAACACTTTCTGGAAAAGGTTTTCCTCCACTTATCAAATCACCTTCAGACACCGTATCACTAATTCCCGCATCGGCTTCTTTAGGATATCTATAAAGTTGAATCAGGTATTTCCCTTTTTGCTTGACGTCGATTAACCAAAATCCATTTGGATTCTTATTCAAACGTACATGTGATTGATGCCATGCGGGCTGTTGATCAGTATCCGAATGAATATCGTGACAGGTTAAGGTGACTGTTTGACGATCATAGCCGACAGGGATAGGGTTAGTTTCATCTGCGTTTTGGGCTATTCTTTTCCACCAGGTTTCATACTCCATTCTTAGCTCCTGAACAACCGCTGGATATTGATCTGCTATGTCAGTAGTTTGGCCCGGATCCTTTTTATGATCATATAATTCTTTGCCTCTGATTAAACGGTATTGATCTGTCATGATGGAAGCATCTTTCCATTTTTGTAAAAACTCGGTCCGCTGCGTATCCGTAATTAGCGTTCGATTTTTCCAGGGTATGGTCTGATTTCTGAAAAGTTGAGCCAGACTTTCTCCTTCAAATGGTAAAGATGGTTTATAAGAAATCTGGGCTAAATCCAGAAGGGTAGGAACCACATCAGTGTAAGAAGTCACATAGTCAATATCTTTGCCTAGTGAAAGATTTCCTTCCGGCCAATGAATGAAGAAAGGAACTCTGTGACCTCCTTCGTAGGGTGAGGTTTTTTTGCCGCGCATTCCTGCATTAAAACCTTTTCCATTTATAAAACCTTTTTTATCTAATTGAACACCACCTGAAGTTCCATTGTCGGTCATGAAAATAAGGATCGTATTTTTAGCTATATCCAAGTCGTTTAATTTCTTACGAAGTCGTCCCAGGTTGTCATCAATGTTTGTAATCATTCCATAAAAATTAGCATTTGGAACTTCCTCGTTTTCTTTATACATATCGATGTATTTTTGAGGAACATGAAAAGGGCTATGCGGAGCATTCGTAGAAATATAAGTGAAGAAAGGAGCGTTTTTGTTTTTTTCAATAAACTTAATGGCCTCAGAAAACCAAACATCGGTACAGTATCCTTTTGTTTGCTCTGGTTCTCCATTTCGAAAATACGTATCATCAAAGTAATCATTATTCCAATAATCCGGAGTTTGTCCGACACCACCGCCACCATGAATAAAGGATTCGTCAAAACCTCGATATTGAGGAAGATAAGGATAGTTATCACCTAGATGCCATTTTCCAAAAATACTGGTTTGGTAACCATTGTCTTGTAATATTTCAGCAACCGTCGTTTCACCTTGTCTTAAAAAGTTTCTCCCAATTATTGTATGCCAGGCACCAACCTCATTACAATTTCGACCAGTCATTAATCCCGCACGGGTCGGAGCACATGTTGTACCTACATGAAAATCTGTTAGTCGGAGACTTTCTTTATGCAGCTGATCTAAATTAGGTGTTTGAATCCAGGGATTCCCATGGCAAGCGAGATCACCATAGCCCTGATCATCAGTCATGATAAGAATGATGTTGGGTTGCAAACGGGCTGATGGAATATCAGTAGTACAGCCAAAATGAAAAAATAAGCATACCAAGAGTAGGAGGAAATTTGGTTTCATCTTTCCTAAAATTTTAATTGATTTGTCTTGTCAGGGCTTAAATGTAGTTTGAATGGGTATCTAGCTATCAGGGCCTTCCAATCGTACTAAATGTTTGGTGAGTCAGTATAAAGCAGTAAGTTTTATACAATTAGTAATAAAGGTAAAAAAAATAGTTCAATTAGTGTAGAAGATACAAGAACTTTAATCGTGGTCTGATATTTGCATTTTTGGTAGGCGTAAATTATCCCAAATAATCGCAAATTTATTTTACTTGAACACTTTAAAAGCTACTAAATTGAAACTTTTACTTTCTGGACTATTTGCATTTTTCTACTTGTCTTGCCTAATCGCTCAAAACGAAGAAATTTCCAACAATCAATTTTACTATCATATTTTTGTTGAATCGCCTGAAACGGGGGATATTTCAAGAGAAAAACTGAAAGGTCAGGCTGCTCTTGAATTTGATGTTGCTGCTTTTTTAGAAGAGCAAGATCCAAAAACGAATATCCGTATCATTGGTCGGAAGACTACTAATAAAGAGTATATAACCTTTACTTTTGATTCCAAAAAATTTGAAAGTGATTTGGAAAACTCATCGTTTTGCCAAAAGATTGATACGTTACAGCGGATACCTTTCTTAGGTGTATCGGTGAATCCAATGGATGATTTCAGTGGGGTAGAAGTAGAACGGCTTTTAGAAGAGAGCCCTTTATCTGAAAGTGGAATAGAAGCGGGCGCTGTGATCACTTCTGTTGAGTTTAGCGAAATTTCAAATCCATGCGATTTGATTGAAACAGTTTCTGATCAAGAAGTGGATGGCATTGTTGATGTAAATTATAATCAGAATGGGGAATCGTTTTATACTAGTGTAAAACTTGGATATCGAGTAAAAAAGAAAGTGACCTGGGTGCCTTGTATTCAAAGAGAAGAACCGTTGCAAGATTTTTCTATTTCAAAAAATAAACTATCCTTAAGTGTCTTTCCTAATCCGACGACGGACTTCACTTATATAGAATTTAAAACTAAAAACCATTCAGCAGCATTTCTCCGTTTAACGGATTTGTCTGGAAGAATTATTCAGGAAAAAACGATTCAACCAGCGAATGGTATATGGTCTGAATATCTTGATTTTAATAATTATGGTCCAGGTGTATATATGATTCAATTAGAGCAGAATGATGAAGTTGTGAACGAACGAATCGTAGTCCTCAAAAAGTAGTTTTACCTTCTGTTTAATGCTTCAGTTGTTTGGTGCAAGCGCTTTAATTACAATATTCGAGTCGCAAATCTTTGAAGTCCTGAATATGTTTTCGAACACCGTATTCAATAATATCTAAAGATAGTGCTTTATTAATGTTTTCACAGGCTAATGGTAAATTGCCTAAGCCACGATATAGAAAAAAGTAATTTCTGTAAACGAATGGATTATCAGGATCCTGCTCCTTAGCTTTCTCTAAATCAAGCGTTGCTTCATCAAACCTATTTAAATGTATTAATCCTAAAGCTCTGTTACTAAATAGGTAGGGGTGTTGAAATTCCTCTTCAATTAACTCATCCAGAATTTTAACTCCATCATTATAACGTTCGACCTCAATCAAGTTAAGAGCATAGGTCATTTTTAATTTTTTGTTTGTCGGATCATATTTTAGTGCTTTTCGATAGAGTTGCAATTCTTTCATACGTTCGCCTTTTTGTTCTGCTATCCAGGCTAAATCCCAATATACAAAGCTATTATATATTTTAGGATTTGACCGTTCTGTTTTTAAAACCTCTTCATAATCTTCCAAGGCCTGATCGTATTTTTCCAGCTTGTGATAGGAGGAACCTCTGCCATAATAATTTAAGAATTTAAATTCATCGTTGACTGCTATTCCTTTCGTGAAAAAAGGAATAGATGCTTCGTAATTTCCTTCTTGTTGTTTGGCCTCACCTAGACTGAAGTATTCTTTTCCGGTTTTATTACCACAAGAATTGACTAGTATTGAAAGACAAAAAATAAGGAGGATTCTGTAATTCATAGCGGTTCAGTTTTTATAATAAAAAAACACGAAAACGTCATTCCTCTACAAAGTTAATGGCAATACCGGTTATTTCCAATGCGGAATACGAGATATGTTCTTCTGGATAGCTTTCGGATGAAGTAATCGCATCAAGTACTGTAGAAGTTCCATCGAAGGAATTTCGATTAACGCCTTTAATTTCATGAAGCAAAATTGCATCTACCGAATATTTGCTAGCTTCATATTTTAGTCTTTGTAGTAGTCCCCATTCTGTAGATGTTTCGTTTCCCGTTATCTTAATTTTAGCAATTTTAATATACTGGTCAGCAGGATCTAAAGTGTCATAAATAATGAGGTCATTCCAGTCTTTTGCAGCGTAGGCTAGTTTTGTTTGATTTTTAAACGCACGATAGGGAGTCGATTTAGATTTAACGCCATAACCTATACAATTCGAAAACAGAAACATGAATCCAAGGAGTACCGTAGGAAGGATAAACTTTTTCATAGCTAAGTATTATTTAAATTTTTATCAATATAATTTATTAATTTAGAAAATCCATATCTTTATTTGAAGGATTTTGCTAAAATAAGTTTAATCATATAAATGAAAATTCAACGATTTATTGTTCTCCTATTGTTTTTTATTATTTTTCAATCATTAGATGGATTTGGACAATCGCGTTTTACGAAACAGT
>CAYXQH010000457.1:0-5450 GCA_964467425.1 uncultured Saprospiraceae bacterium | reverse complement strand
GAAAGTGTTGGAAGGTGAATCAGTAGGTCCAAGGTTCAAGTCCTTGTGGGACCACAAGAAGGGTCAAGGCTGTCTCATTACATAAGAATGTGAGACAGCCTTTTCTATTTTTTTTCAAAATTGGCGTATAAAGCTATCACGACTTAATAAGATTCAACAGCTCCTTCTACATCAATCTTAATCATTTTAGGGCTCAGTTTTTCATCCTCTAAAAATGTATCTAGTAAAATACTTCTGATTTTTACTTCTTTTGACTTATATTTCGAGAACCACTCCTCGTTCTTAAATTTGGATGCTGATACAATCTTTTTTTGGAAACAAATTCCTCTTTTAGCATAGCTATTTTGATATTATTAATTTAGCTGCCTTGGTTAAATCATTTGACTTGATATAAACAACGTAAAATCCATTTGGCAAATTCTGAGTATCTAGCTGAATAGAAGAGTGATTTGCTTCTGTACCAGTCTTTAAATAAGTTTTTCCTTGTAAATCACTAACAATCATGTCTATTCTTGTGCCTGAATCTAAACCTGTAATTAACAAATTAACATGGTTTTCACTACATGGATTAGGGTAAAGTTGAAGATTAAAATCTTTTTTCTTTATTTCCGCTTTCTCATGCAGCTCCTCTCTAATTTGTCCTTTAGAAATGACTACTTGACCGCCACTATGAGCACTAGGTCTATAAATACAACATTCAGGTTCAAAATTCTGAACTGCTTGATTTTCACAGTGGTCATCAGTATATTCGAAAAAATGAACTTTGTCATCACCTGAAATACTGGCAATATAAAACAGCTTATTTTCTCCACCAAAAACTAAACTTTCACGTGGTTTTTTATTTGATGGTGTCTTATTAAAATTAAAATACGAATAATCCCAATTGCTATTAATTTCAAATCCATGTAATTCACTATCTTCTCCAAGGTAGGACAGTATTTGATTATCTTGGCTAGAAACTAGTTTAGAATTTTCATTATTGCCAACCTCTTGTGTATTTATATGTTGACCATTACCATGAGCTACCCAGGATGGACTTGTCGTTCGCCAGGTTGAACCCCATTTTATAAAACCGTGTATTCGTTTTTTACCTTGATTTGTTAGCTCCCTAGCAATATAGTATAATCTATCATTTGTTGGGCTAATCAATGAACCAGCAGCCCTTAGATTCTGTTCTTCCATTGCAGAATTTGTCGGCATCTCTGAATATGTATATGACCAATTACCATTTATTTTATATCTATAAAAAAAGTCATTTTCGCCTCGATAGTATAGGTATGTCCCTGATGGATTGGCTACTAAGCCTCCAGCTGCTAACTCTTGTGTATTTATATGTTGACCATTACCATGAGCTGCCCAAGATGGACTTGTCGTTCGCCAGGTTGAACCCCATTTTATAAAACCGTGTATTCGTTTTTTACCTTGGTTTGTTAGTTCCCTAGCAATATAGTATAATCGATTATCTGTTGGGCAAATCAAAGAACCAACAGCTCTTATATTTTGTTCCTCCATTGGAGAAGCAAAAAATGTAGGTAGTGCAGAATATGTATACGACCAGTCGTTATTAATTTCAAATTGATAAAAGAATCCATCCGTACCTCTATAATATAAATACGTTCCTGAAGGGTTGGCTACCAAATCTCCCGCAGCTTTTTGTTGTGACTCAATATTTCCAGCTGAGAAGGATGGACTTACTGTTCGCCAAACGCCATTATTATCTTTTATGTATCCATGAATTCGTTGGTCATTTCCTATATAGTACATTCTATTGTCTCCGACAATTGTTAGATCTTTTCTGGCAATTCCAGGTTGAGGAGAGTCAACTACATAACTATCTGAAAAATCTTTCCGCACCCAACTTTGTGGACTCGAAAAATTACCTTCCCAAATTTGCTGAATAGTTTCTTGTTGGTTACCTTCATTCAAATGAACTCTATACATAGTTCGAATAGTAGGAGGAGGATTTAACCTTACTTTCCTTCTTCCTGGCATTTCTAAATGTCCATTCTTATCCATACACTTTATTTTATAATAGCTATATTTTAATACCTCGTTCCTATAATCTGGAGACTGCGAGGCAAACCAACTTATTTCATCCCATCCATACAAATGTTCGTTTACTCCACATCCCACTTGGTTTCCAGCTCCTATTGAATGGTCTAATTCAACTAAATATGGATTTCCTCCTGTAGCAAGCCATCCTTGTGGGTTTATTCCACTCAGACTTCTTTGATATAGTCCTTCATTTGGTTTAGGATTTAAAATAACTGGTTGTAAATCCGGTTGACATTCACTTTCTACTTTATCATATCTCATTCGACCTGAATGAAAATCCCATAACAATTGTTTATTACTGTCTTCAGAATAAGTGTATTCTTGCCATTCTTGAATACTAATATTGAGTAAAGGTTCATAATACATTCCAGGAGAAACATGTGCGTCACAAATAACCACTCCTCTATTCCATGATGCAGCAAAATTGCGAATTCTATTTACTAATTCCCAATATTTTTCATTTCCTACATCACGTCTATTCATTATTTCTGCCTGTCCAAAATGTATAGCTTCACAACCTCTCTCAATAAAACTTGTTGCCATATAGTAAAACCACATTTGAGTAGTAAGTTGTGTAATATCTGGTATTGTTCCCCTTTCTTTAGCAGTCATAGGCCTTCCATAAATTTGGTAATCGCTAGCGGGTTCTGGATATAACATAGATTCATAATTTAACCTGTAATTAGTAGGAACAGGATCCATATTAAATTCATCCCAAACACGTTGGGGAATAACAAACGTCTCAATTGTACTACTTACGTATTCAAAAACAGAACCTTGGCAGATCGCTTGAGGATCGTTCGTCTTGATCTCTGAAACATTTTGTTCAACTTTTGAAAGAAAGATTTCATGAGTTGCCTGACCCCATCCATTTTCCCACCACCCAGCAACTCTACCAATAAATTTTGCACCTATAATATCTAACATTTCAATGTCCTCGACTCTTGCTGCTTCTCTTTCAGCCTCGTTTGGAAAACCATCTCCCTCAATATCAGAAAGTGATGGCATAGAAATCGATCTATCAAGGTAATTCTCAAGTACTTCTCTAGAAATTGAGCCATTAAAATTATAATTTTGTGCATAACTTACTAGGTTAAAAATTATACACACCACAAAAATTAACATTTTTTTCATTTTATATATATTTTATTTAACAAAAAGTTTATTCAAATACAATAGCGTTTATGTGCAAAGAATTCTGACTGCGCGCACGCATGCATACGCGTACGTGCGGGAGAGAACAGGGTGATTACTTATTTTTTATAAATGCTCATCTTCAGCAATCTCTGGGTGCTCAATTTGATATGAACCAAGGACAAGTGAGTCGGTGGATAAAAATACTGATACCAATTTTAAATCAAAGTATCGTATCGTAGGCCGGCATTTACAAGCTGTCCAAACGATGGATGAGCTGGTGCGTCTTTTTCGTAATCGACAGCGAAACGATACGCAAAGCAATTGCAAATCTTTTTCATAGCTAAAGATTTTTTGTTGATTATACAATTTAGGCTACAAGTAAAATAATATGTGTTGGTAGGAAAAATATTCTGCCGTTCAAAAGGACGGCAAAATTTTTCCATAGCTTTATATTACTAGCCTGCATTATTACTATGTCTAAAACAAAAAAAATGTAACCTTGGAAACAAAAAAAAACGTTGATACTAGAAAAGCATCAACGTTTTTTACAGGCAATTTGTGATCATTATATTTTCTTCAATATTTCTTTTGCTTTTTCATTAAAATTATTGTTTTTACTATTGGCCAATTGTTGTAGCCATTTTTTTGCAGCTTCAATATCCCCTAAGGATAGATGAGCCAAACTGCTATACCATCGAGCTTGATCATGATATAAGTTGGCTGAGTTATCAGCTAAAGCTTGGAAGGTTGTAGTCGCTTTTCGATACTGTTTGCTTTCCATATAGCAGATGCCAAGGGCAAATGGAATCCGAGGATCTTCATTTGCAGGAGTATTTAGTTGTTCGAATAAAGGTAATGCGTCATTATATTTTTTTTGCTGATAGAATGCTCCTGCATCAATTAAAGTTTTGTTTTCGCCAGTGGTGCGACTACCGAAGGGGATGGAATATGCTTCATAATTAGTTGCATATAGTTGTGAATGATTAAGAGGAATATTATTTTGTTGCATCCAAAAATAAGTTATCAGACCTACTAAAAATATAGCAGCAGCAGCAGAGAGGACTTTAAAAAGTCTTCGACGTTTAAATTGATGTTGCTCTTTTTGATGAACTTCTTTTTTTATTTTTAAAATGCGTTCTTTCATACGCATATTGCCGAGTGTATTTAATTGCTCAAGCATGGCAGCCCTAATCTCTGTTTCTTTCATCAGGTCAGTTTCTTGATCTAATCGACTTTTAAAGGCGGCAAGCGCTTCCCCCTGAAGCCGTCCCATCAGATAATCATCGATTTGTTGATTGTTGTTTTTGGTACTCATTTTTATATTTTCTTATTTCAGGAGGTATTGATAAAGAGGAGAGTTTAAAATAACTTCCCTTAGTTTTTTCATACAATTAGATTTTTTATTTCTAGCTACTTGATCATTCGAAAAATTCATTTTTTTGACAATCTCTTTCATTCGAAGATGATCAAAATAATAATACAATAGTAATTGCTGGCAGTCTGGGCCTAAATCTTTTAATAGTTTATCGATGAGTTCTTTTTTTTCTCCGTCAAGTATGGTTTGTATCTGCAAGTCTTCTACCGGAATGGAATGAAAGGTTTCTGTTAATTCCTCTTGAGTGGGGCGATTTTTTATTTTTTTAGACCAGATATTGCGGCATATAGTATACAAATAGGCTTCTACTTTAGTATCCATTTTGAGTTTGTCTCTTCGAGCTAAATTATAGAATGCGATCAATCCATCATGGAAAATATCGTCTACATCTTCTTCATTGCCTCGATTTTTAAGAATAAAAAATCGCACCGTCTTTTTGGAAACTTCATATAAATAACTCAGTGCATCATCGACAGTTCTTTCGTCAATGGATTGCAATTGTCGAATTACATTCTCATCGGAACGTTTTTTCATATTGTCTTCTACTTTAATTTATGTACTTCTTTTTAAAAAGGTAACTAGATTTAGCTACTTTTCATCGAATCACTTCAGCATTTTTAGTTAAAAAAGCCTAACTTTATAAAATTAAATCCCACCTTTGTTTTCAATTTTAATGCACAAAATCATAGAAACTATTTAAGAATGTTCACAAAAGGCGAGGAGAATTGCTTGATAATGTGGACGATGCTCATTTTTCTTTTCGTAGCCGTAGCAACACAAAGAAAAATAGCAGAAGATCCACGTTGTCAATGACTTATCCGTAGACATTGTGCTTCATTCTTAAACAGATTCATAGTATTAATTCGAATCAAGTACTTTATTT
>CAYXQH010000456.1:0-5465 GCA_964467425.1 uncultured Saprospiraceae bacterium | reverse complement strand
AGAAAAGGAAAAAGAAAACCAAGGCTTTTGGAGTAGAGTGGCAAGCGCTATCAAATCAGCTGTTAAAGCTATCACGGATGCAATTACTACTATTTTTAAAGTACTTAGAGAGGCCGTAACTAGTATTATTAATGCAGCAAAAGAATTAGCGCTAGAATTTATCGAAGCTGCTCGATCATTTATCGTTGATAAATTAAATGACTTTAGAAAATGGGCAAAAGAAAAAGTCAATAAATATCTGGCAAACTTTCCTGCTTTAGCCAATAAGATTAATGGTCTAATCGATGCTGCTGTTGATGTAGCAATAGAAGGTGTCAACAAAGCGGCAGAGGCTTTGAAAGAAGGCGTAAAAGCTTTAGCAGATGGACTGACTAAAGCACTAAATAAAATTCTCGATATCTTTGAAACGGCCTTGACCGCAGCTGTTCAAATCGTTGGAGCCGTTTTGACGGGCGACTTTGCAGGCGCATTGAGAATTGCCATCGAAGCCGCTTGTAAAATTGCAGGGATCGATCCGAAAACAATTTTTGATTTCCTCGATCGTGCCAAAGAACGAATCATGGACATCCTGAAAGATCCGGTTAAGTTTTTCGGATTTTTAGTAAAAGGAGTGGGAGATGGTATAAAGAGTTTTGGAAAAAATATCAAAAAACATTTGATCAACGGATTGATTGGTTGGTTGACTGGAGCACTCTCATCAATTGCTATTAAAATCCCGGAGAAATTTAACCCCATGGGAATTTTTAGCATGGTGATGAGTATGATTGGAATGACTTATGAAAATCTAAAAGCCAGAATAATAAAAAGGTTTCCAAAGGCTGAGAAGGTATTCGAATTTGTAGAAACAGGGATTGAGTTTATTCAGGATTATCTAAAAAGAGGAATGGTTGCCGTATGGGACCGGGTAAAATCAGCCTTATCCAATATTAAGGAACTCGTGATGGGAGGGATTCGAAGTTTTATTCAGTCCAGTGTCATCAAAGCAGGAATTACCTGGTTGTTGAGTTTGACAAATCCAGCAGGTGCAATAGTTAAAGTGGTCAAAATGCTGTATGACTTTGTCATGTTTTTAATTGAACGTTTTAACCAGATCAAAGATTTCGTACTTTCGATTTATAATACTTTATCAGCTATTGCTTCAGGTAATTTATCAATTGTAGTGAAAGGAATTGAAGCCGCAATGAGTAAAAGTATCCCAGTTTTTATTAGTTTATTTGCGTCTCTACTGGGTTTAGGTAACATAGCTAAACAAGTAAAAGCGATCATAACGAAAGTGACCAAGCCAATTCATAATTTTATTGATAAAATCATTAATAAAGTAGTGGAGTGGGTTAAGAAATTTTTAAAGGGTGGGAAAAAGATGTTGGGTAAGGTGAAGGATAAGGTGTTGAATTGGTGGAAGTCGAAGAAGAAGTTTAAAGCAAAGGATGGAAAAAGCCATAAGCTGTATTTTAAAGGTGAAGGAAAGAACGCTAAGTTAATGGTGGCTTCAGATCCTATTCCAGTAAAAACGTATTTGAAGGGTTTGAAAAAAAACAATAAAGATGACAGAGATTTGTCAGCAAAAATAGTAAAAGCACAAAAAGCAGAAGAAAAAATTCAGACCATAACAAGGAAGAAAGTCGAGCCAAAGGATGCTAAGCTAATAACTGGACATGTAACCGAATTAAGTTCTTCAATGGGAGAAATTATGGGAGTTACAGACATAGATTTACCTAAACCCGCAAACTGGAAATTTAAAGGAGGAATTAAAAAATCGGCTTCGGTGGAGTTATTATCTTCCGAAACAAGTAAAGGAGGAGTGGAAAGCACCAGTGGAAAAACTCCAAATGGTTTTGGCTTACTACAAAAGCATAAGTTGACAAAACCTGGTAGTGGGCAATGGGTAAGAATGCATATGATAACAGCAGCTGTTGGTGGTACAAATTCAGAAAGCAATTTACTTCCTACGCCTCATACAGTAAATACAGGTGCTCAAGTGAAAAGTTTTGAAGATGCCCTGAAAAGGTTACTTGGAGAAAAAGATGATACAACTAAACAACCAAATGTTCTATGGGTCAAAACACAAGTAAAGAGATTTTATCCTGAAAAAACAACACCGCCAGTTCCATATGGTAAAACAGATTTTCCAAATAAACTTTTAATGCAATCAGGGATGTACTTTTTAACTCCTGATGGTTGGAGAAAAGATCCTAAAGCTATTATTTCCGAAAAAGTAGAAATTTTGAATCCTCCTGATTTTTCTTTAGCTTCGAAGGTATCACTAAGTGCTGCAGGAGAACCTGATATAGCTAGGATTACAGGTTGTTCAGCTCCTTTTGCCCGTGAAATTTCTAAAGAGGCATTGAAAAATAAAAAATATAAAAGTATTGGCGATTTTGAAGTTAGAATGGAAGATTGGTGGGATAAAGAATTAAATACAAAAAAAGGGAACCCGTTTTATAATAATCTTGATAAAGTCGCAGATGCCCTTTTCCGTGGTGATATAATGCTATAATTTATGAAACTATTATCAGAAAAATTAACTCAGTTATTAGATAGTATTGATAAGAAAGATACTATTAAGGTTGATTCATCCAGTTTGGATTTTATTCAGCAAAGTAATACTAGACTTGATAGACTTCATGGCAGTCTTGAACGGAGAACAGGCTATAAGTTACCTGAGCCTTATAAGGAAGTCCTTGCTTTTCCTGAGATTAGCTGTTCTTGGAATTTTTTGGATAATGAAAATATTTTCGGAGGATTTTGCATCGCTAATATTACCAATGTTTTAGGACTTCATGAATATCAAGTAAACTTTCATTATGAAGACGCTGCTTCAAAAGTAAAAAAAATCGCTAAAGAATCTAGATACTTTGATGTTATCCCCGGATTAGAGTATAAAGTAGCTACAATTCTTTACCCTAAAAAAGATGTTGATTTTCCAGAAATTTGGTTTCTTGAAGAAGAAAATTTAGTCAAACTTAACCTAAACATTGATGAGTACTTTGAGTTCTTGATTTTAACTAAAGGAGTACATTATTGGCAATATTTGTTTTGTGATAAGAAGGATTATGAGAAGTTATCAAAAGGGAAGAAAAAATATTTACAAGAAATGGTCACTTTTCTTGTAGGTACTTTCACTGATGAAAATTTTACAACTTTGCAGAAAAGGTTAGAAATTTTAGAGAAATGAAGCAGAATGTAAAACTTGAGGATAGTACCAACAAAATAAATCTAGATTATTCAATTGAATATCTACGGAATGTATTTTTTTTCCGCCTAAAACTCCATTTCAAAAAAGAAGAAGTCAGTCCAAAGGAGACCGAGATCGAATTTCCAATGATCTACGACGACAATTCCCCATTTGCCAACTTCATCCAAAAACACCAACCCACCTTCGAAGAATACATCATTCTGCTAATGGCATTAGTCCCGCATGTCAAAGTAGACTTTTTTGATGAGATATGGAATGAACATATCCCGAAGGCAGGCGCTTTTCCAAAAATAGGAGGCATACGAGATGAGAAAGCAAGAACATTTTTACCTACGATGGAAACGGCATTGTTTATTCTCGCAGGAGATGATTTAGAAAAACGATTTGAGGTGCAGCAATTGTTTTCGGCGGAACATTGGTTTCACCAAAACCACATTTTAAACATGGAGTCAGTCAAGTCTGGCGAACCGATAACAAGTGCGCAAATTATTTTAAATCCGGAATATATAGAATTGCTAACCCTTGGAAAAGTTTCAAAACCAACGATGAGTATGAGTTTCCCCGCACAACAAGTGTCTACTGATTTAGAGTGGAAAGATTTAGTTTTACCAAAAGTCGTTTTAGAGCAAGTCGAAGAATTGAAGCATTGGGTTTTGCATCAAGAGACGATGATGGAAGAGTGGGGGATGAAACGAAATTTTAAGCCAGGGTATCGAGCCTTATTTTATGGCCCTCCTGGTACTGGAAAAACCTTAACAGCAACTTTGTTAGGGAAATATACCGAACGATCTGTTTATAAGGTCGATCTCTCGATAGTGGTATCCAAATACATTGGCGAAACAGAAAAAAATCTAAGCCGCCTTTTTGATAAAGCTAAAAACAAAAACTGGATTCTCTTTTTTGATGAAGCGGATGCGCTCTTTGGAAAACGAACAGAAGTCAAAGATGCTCATGATCGATATGCGAATCAGGAAGTTTCTTACCTTTTACAAAAAGTAGAAACCTATCCGGGATTAGTCATTTTGTCTTCCAATTTTAAAAATAATATTGACGATGCCTTTACACGACGATTCAATTCCATTATTCATTTTCCAATGCCTGGCCCAAGAGAACGACTACAGATTTGGAAAAATGCTTTCCCTAAAAAAGCGAAATTATCAGAGGAGGTAGATTTTGAACTATTGGCAGATCGGTATGAATTGTCAGGCGCCAATATCATGAACGTTATCCATTATGCTTGCCTCCAAACCTTAGCACAAAAGCAGAAAACGGTAAGCCTTAAGTTGATCCAAATAGGTATCCGCAAAGAATTTCAAAAAGAAGGAAAGGTAGGCTAATTGGATTTTTATTATTGAATTGTTTAAAAATAAAAATGTTATGGAATTTGTAACAATCCTTGAATGGCTCAAACGAATATTTAAAATTTCTAAACCTATTGTACAAGAGCTATTAAAAGAAAAAGGAGGAATAGATAAATATGAAAATAGTGCAGGGAATAATATTCCTACAAGAGAAAAAATGGCTATCATATTTATTCATGGTTTCAATGGAAATAAAGAGGATACATGGGGAGATACATTCAGATTCCTTCGAGCAGATCCTAAACTAAAGAACTGGGATTTTTATTCTCAGGGATATAATACAAGCCTCTTACCTGATCTTTTAAAAGGGATCTGGAAATCCGTACCTGAAATTGATATTGTTGGCAAAGCACTTAAAGCAGAAGTATTGGATTTGTCGAGCCAGGGCTATCAGTCTGTGTCGATTTGTGCGCATAGTATGGGCGGTTTAGCGACGCAGTCTGCCTTATTGGATATGACCGATGATGAATTAGCTAAAATTGATTCTGTCATTATGTTTGGAACACCAAGCATGGGATTAAAAAAAGCTAATTTTGCAAAGTTTATCAATCGACAGATCAAAGCAATGTCAATGGGAGGGAAGTTTATAGTAGAATTAAGGAAAAGATGGAAGGAAAGATTCCCAAGTGATATACCGTTTAAGTTTTTGGCTGTGGCAGGAGCCGCTGATCAGTTCGTTCCCAGAATAAATGCTTTAGAACCTTTTGCAGAAAAAAATACTAAGGACATTACTGGAGATCATAGCAGTATGATTAAACCTCAAAGTGAGCATGATCAAGTTGTAGGAACTATTAAACAAAAAATTCTTCATGATAATAATTATAAACATGAATGGGAGCCAGGGCTTAGAGCAATCCAGGAATCAAATTTTAGGGAAGCGATTGTTAAGTATGACAAAATAGGTTTTG
>CAYXQH010000455.1:0-5471 GCA_964467425.1 uncultured Saprospiraceae bacterium | reverse complement strand
GTACGAAATATTCTTTGCCCCTACTTTTAATTCAAAAAATTTAATTTTTGCCCAATAGACGTCATCTTAAAAGATTGATAATTTTTTTTCATTTTTTTAATGGAACATTATGCGTGATAAATGCGAGCTTAGAGCACGTATTGAATCAGTCAAAAATTTTATTTACCAGATTTAACTTACACCATGAGAACAAGACCTCTCCTTTTGATACTATCAATTATTCTTTTCTTTCCAGTTTTTTCTAAAGCTCAAGGAGAAAATCTCTTTACTACAGATGTAGTTCATGAAATATATTTGAGTTTCGATGATGCTGATTTTTGGAATCAACTTTCCGCGAATTATGACAACAACTATCCTAATGTTCCTTACCTAATGGCGAATGCAATTATTGATGGTGAAAGTGTCGACTCTATTGGTGTTCGGTTAAAAGGTTTTTCATCGTATTGGGTACAAACAGATAAAAAGTCTATTAAACTAGACTTCAATGAATACGTATCCGGCAAAAAATATGACGGCCTAAAAAAAGTAAACCTCAATAACGGCGAGGGTGATCCAGCAATCCAACGGGATAAAATATGCTATGATCTCATGAACGAAGCAGGAGTAAGTGCTCCAAGAACTGCCTATACAAAAGTCTATCTCAATGATGAATACTGGGGTTTATATTTATTGGTAGAACAAATAGACAGGACGTTTATCAATCAAAATTTTAATAATTCTGAAGGTGCTCTTTTTAAAAATATGGCTAATTCAGAATTAGGCTGGCTTGGCTCAGACACTACAGATTATCAAAATATATTTGAATTAAAAACAGGCCATGATGAAGGAGCATGGGAACGTTTCGTACACTTAATGGACGTCATTAATAATGCTTCAAATGCTGAATTCAAAGATTCGATAAGCAAGATATTTGATGTAGAATTATACTTAAAAGTTCTTGCGGTTGATGCCGCTACAAATAACTGGGATTCGTATTTAGATCATGGTCGAAATTTTTATCTCTACGAAGATGACAATTCTAAAAAATTCAAATGGATTCCCTGGGATTATAATTTAGCAATTGGTGGTCAATTTAGCTCGTTTCTTAACAATGATGTAGAGATCGAAGACCCTTCTCAATGCAATACAATATTAAATGGTACTTCCCCTTATCCCGCTGATGACACTATTTTTATTCAGGTAGTTAATTTAGATGATTTTTGCTGTAATGTCGATTGGGATGGTGTTTGTCAGAATATTTATGATGATATTGAAAGTGGCGGTGATGGAAATGTAGGTGGCGGCGGGACTGGTCCTCCTCCAGGCTTTAATGTCACCTATCCTGTTGATATGAGCAATTCTCCAAAGGTACTCATCAACCGTTTACTTGCTGTTCCGGAATTTGAGGAAAAGTATTATCAATATTGGTGCACAATGCTGGAGGACAATTTAACTACGGAACGGCTATTCCCCATGATTGACTCTGCTGGAAATTTAATCCGTGACTATATCTATATCGACTCCAACTATGTCTGGACCAATGAAAACTTTGAAGAAGATCTTGATCAGGGAAACACCTATGTAATCGGATTAAAAAAGTTTTTTGAAGATCGAATACCTATTCTAAATCAAGAACTAGAAAATCTTTTCGATTGTAATAGTCTTGTTTCTACTTTAGAACCACAAGACATTGTCATCAATGAATTTATGGCTTCCAATGATTCTTTATCTGGTCTTTCCGATGCCGCAGGTGAATATGATGATTGGATTGAACTGTATAATAATACTTCCGAAACGATTGATCTTACTAATGCCTTTCTAAGCGATGACATTAATGATCCTCATAAATGGTCTTTCCCGATTGGAACAACTATTGATTCTGGTGCCTATCTCATTGTTTGGGCCGATGAAGATGAAGGGCAAGAGGGATTGCATGCTAATTTTAAGTTAGCTAAAGCTGGTGAATATATCCAGTTGACCGATTACGATTCTGTCATTGATTCAATAAGCTATGATGAGCAAGTTACCAACCTGACTGCTTCAAGAATTCCTAATGGCACGGGGAATTTCATTATACAGACCCCAACATATAGTGATAATAATGAAAATGGCATAACCTCCATAGCGGATATCAAAAGCCAGGATTTAAACGTCAATATATTTCCAAATCCTGCAAACCATTATTTGAATATTCTTCTTGAAAAACCTCCAAGCCAAGGAACGAAGGTATCCCTTTTCAATAGCGTTGGTCAACAAGTAATAGCACAACAGCTCACCAATCAACGAACGACGCTTTTTGTTCAATCACTTACTCCTGGTATGTATATTTTAAAAATCGAAAATCGAAGAGAAAAAATCTCTTTCAACCATAAAGTAGTAATTTATAGCAATTAAAGAGCTCATTTTACTATTCTGAAACGTTCTGGATTTTTTAATGAAACTCCAGAACGTTTTTTTATTTCCTCCTAAGACTCTGCCAATTTTGGATTATCTTAAAATGATAATTTAATTCATTCCAGACAGTTGAATAAGGTATAAATCTTTACCTTTGTTCTAACTTTATTTGAATATGAACCAAAGCAAATCTCTTTCCCAACGTGGAATAAAAGCCTCTACAACGGCGCTTCGAGTCGATATGGAAATATATGGTGAAGCTCAAAAAGATCTTTTCCATTCTACAAATAATCCGGATGGTGCTTTGCTCCTCAATATGGCTGAAAATAATTTGAGCTGGCCATTATTGAAAGGTAAAATCGAAACCATTGTAAAAAACAATGAGATTCCACACTGGGTATCTAATTATACTTCTCCTATCGGAAATCCTGAATTTCTGGAAACTCTCGCTGGCTTTCTAAGTTCTTTTCTAACATTATCTCCCATTGATCCAGCACACCTGGCTTGTTCTGCTGGTGCTACGCCTGTTGTTGAAATGACTTCCTGGATTTTAGGAAACCCAGGCGATGTAGCTGTTTTCCCTGCTCCATCCTATCCGGTCTATACTCAAGACATTGGCAATAAATCGGGCATCGAACGATACGATTTGATCACCCATCAGAACAGCAATGAAATAATTGATGCCCCATCATTGGGGATTCATCATTTAGAAGAATGTTTGAAAGATATCGAATCTCAGGGAAAGATCTTTAAGATGCTTGTCTTGACCAATCCCGATAATCCGACCGGAGGTATGTACGCTCTTGAAAGACTGCTAGAGATTACAGACTGGTGTTTACGCCATGACATCCATCTTATTGTAAATGAAATTTATGGACTGTCTTTAATTGACACCTCACATCCTGCCATTCAGGGTGATTACTCTACCGACATTGACTTTGTATCCTTCGCTCAAATCATGCAGGACCGCCAAAGCGATTATTTACACCTTTGGTATTCACTTTCCAAAGATATGGGCTCGTCGGGTTTTCGCGTAGGTTTAGTCTATTCCCAAAACGAACAATTTTTAGAAGCTTATATGAATTTGAATGCTCCGCATATGGTGTCTAACTATACGCAGTGGATTTTTCAACAGGTCTTAAGTGATCATGCGTTTATTGCAAATTATGTTCAAAAAAATCAAAAGGCTTTAACTGAATCTTATGTTCTTGTAGTCGAAAAACTTAAATCTGCGGGGATACCTTATGTTCCTTCGAGGGGAAGTTTATTTGTCTGGATTGATTTATCAAAACACTTAAGCGCTCAGACTTCTGAGGCAGAGACTGAACTTTGGTTAGATATTTATAAAAAAACAAAGGTGCTAATTACGCCTGCTGATGGTTTTGGAAATTCCAATCGCGGGCATTATCGTTTAGTATATACTGCGATCAGCAAAGATGATTTAAAAGAAGCAATGGGTAGATTATCCAACTATTTTACAACAAAGGATTAGACGTCTATTCAATTCCAAAAGTAAAAATGCCCACTAATATTTTAAAGTCATAGAAGATATTCAGACTCCATGAATCTGAACACCTGTCTATGAATACATATATAATAAAATAGGGAGATTTACAGGTCGAATGTTAAAAAGACATCGTCTTTCAACTACTGATTTTGAATACGCAAAGCATTATCCTTAATCTTATTTAATCTGTCTTTGAGTACTTCTTTTTTATTTCCATCTTTTCCTGGAAAAGCATTCCTTTTTAATCTTGAAACGATGTCATTCGCTTCTTTATAATTTGCTTCAATCCTCCTTGCATAATCCCGTGCTGATTGAATCCTTTGATTCGACCGTTCCAAATCATTTTTCAAATTTGTTACATCCTGATGGCATTTGAGTAATTCGGTATTATCTGCTGGCCCACCGCCAGGGGGAGTCTCTCCACTTTCTGTCAGTTGTTGCTCCAATGTCTTGATTCTATTTTTCAGAACTATTGTCTCTTTTTTCATTTTTTTAATTGTCTGTTTATCCGTCCGTCGATCTACAGAAGCAGAAACGATACTTTGAGCAAGAGAACTATTTTTCAATTTATCATCACTTTTCCATTTGTCGAGTAATTTAGTAGCACTGAATAATAGATCATTCCATTTCCCATCTTCTTCCTCCGTATTCATCTTTTTAAGAATACTATCCAATGCAGACATTTCTTCTGCCATGTAGGTTTGTATATCAAACTGAGCAATAGCTGCTTTATTTGCTTTTTCAGGAACGTATAAAAACCCTGTTCCGAAAACTGCTGCGATCAATAGGATGACTAAACTGTTGAGTCCCATGAATTTCCAAAAGACTTGTTTCCTTTCTATTTGATTTAGCGGTTTCATGATTTTTATTTTACTATTTTAAATATGTTTTAATGCCTTTACAACAGATGCATGATGGCACCTATGAAAAGACTGCAAGTATACGTTGCACTTTGCTGGTAGTCGTCTCCCAAACTAAGAGCATCTTTATTGCGCTGTTATTTCAGTATCCGTATCACCAAATCCATTACATCGAGCCTTACATTTTCTTTCATTTGCCCTTACGGTGCTCATACAAATTGCCTGATCTTTCCCGGTCTTTTGACATTCTATAATATTCTCAGTTGTTACCCTTACACATCCTTTTTCGCATTCTGACAACGGTGGTCTAAAATCATCAGGACTAACGTCGTAGATCGTTTCCCAAAATTCGGGTGCATTGATGAAGCTATCCCATGGATCTCCAAGCATATCAGCTACACTTCTATGTTTAAAAAAACTTGTTGCTTTCAAATAAGAGATCTCTTTTGCCTTTTGTAGGGACGCAATTTTGCCTTCGGCTTCTTTTAATTGAACTTCAAGGCTTTCCACTTTTGCTAATAATTCAGAATTACTACTTCCATCTTTACAGCTCAAAAAAGATAGTAGAAATAATATCAAGATTACTTGGTTTTTCATGATTTTAAGTTTTAATGTGTAAAAGAATATTATGTTGATTAATTTAAATTTGATCCACTCCTATAAGTAGCCAAAACTTATACTTATTAGCCTCCAATCATTACGGTCGGGCAACCTAAAACTATTGACCCTCC
>CAYXQH010000454.1:0-5497 GCA_964467425.1 uncultured Saprospiraceae bacterium | reverse complement strand
CAGAATAAAAAATATTATGCGGACCTATTCCCGAAGCTATTGTTGGAATTGCATTTGTTCCAAAGTCCCAATTGTAAGTTGTACCTGATCCCAGGTTAGAAGAAGAAACCACTACAATTTCATCTACACAAACCGTATTTTCAGAAAGATTGATTGTTGGAAAAGAAATACAATCCGGATCATCGCAATCCGTAAATCCATCCAGGTCATTATCAATACCATCGTTACATATTTCTGTACAAACCAAACTTCCATTAATTACAATGCTGGTATCTTTAAAACAATTACCTGATTCATAAACTCTAAGAAAATAAGTTGTCGTTGGATTAGAAGGCGGAATATTATTAACCACCACTTGAGGAAGACTACTAATTGTATTTGCTGCAGTAGCATAGGTTAAAGGTAAATCATCAAATCCGGTGGTGTTGTATTCATATCGATCTCCATTACTAACATTCGAAATCTGAATTAATCCATCAACATCACAAGTTGGGTCTGTCCCTTCTACAGTAACAGAAACACTTTCCGCAATTTTATTGACACATATATTATCAAGTAAAGCTCCTCCGCCATCATTAACCGAAATCAGTAATTCGATCCTATTTAATGCAGGCGAATTAGGAGGTGGCAAATCAATAGTCCCAGTCACTCGGGTCCAATTCAAATTATTCCAACCGGAAGTTGCTATTGGATTAGGTGCTGGATCAGAAGTACATTCAATTAGAAAGTTTTCCTGAACCATTTCCTGTTCAATACTCCCATCCGCATTTTTATAAAAAAATTCAAGAATATAATTCGTACTAGCCCCACCATCAAACCCAGCAATATCGAACGTTACTTCATAGGTTGCACAAGCTGTCAAGTCTCCACCAAATAATGATTCCGTTTGATAAACACACTTACCATTCGTAGCTGCATCAGGTAAATATATAAAGCGGTTTCCATCCGTTGCTCTAGTTGGATCTTCCACCCAATACACTCCGCTATCCGTATCAAAATCATCTATAGGTAAGCCACCGAAAGAAGAAGAGACCATTGCATTATTAGGATCGACAACGGAAGCATTTGAAGAAAAAGAACCGTTTTCAAAACTACCATTCCTAGCTATGTTATTTCCATCACAACAAGAAACACAATCCGGATCTAAACTATCAATTAATCCATCCAAGTCATTATCAATTCCATCATCGCATATTTCTGGAAAGCAAATTCCAAGATTCGGATTTTGCCAATTATTATTAGCAGGTGTTGAATAGGCAATACCATTTACCAGTCCGTCTCCATTTACGCTCGGTGTTCCTGTCCCTGCTATTCCATCATTATCAGGATCAGAAACTCCTGCTTCCTCTGCATCAAAGCAACCGTCTCCATCCGCATCTAATTCGACTCCATCGTAAATTACATCGGGTGAAGTTTCACTATTTGAAATCGTATAATTAATTACTCCATTATCCGGATTTGTTTCTAAAACATCAAAAAAGCCATTCATCCCAAACAGACTATTAGCACCATCGATAATACCATCGTCATTTGCATCCGCAGCGGTATGTCCTGCTTCATCGACATCATAAATTCCATCGTTATCAGAATCTAAATCTAAGTAATCCAATACGCCATCATTATCAGAATCTCTTTCACTGCATATTCCAAAAAAGCGTATCCCGATATTATCCGCAGCAGCTCCAGCATGCTGCATAATGACAATACTGTCTACTCCACTATTTACTGCAAAATTAAATTCAGCTTCTCCGCCAGTTCCTCCTTCTGTAGGATCTTCTCCTAAAGCAACTCCTGTTGTTGAATTATAGGTTGCATAAACATTTGGATTCCCATTTGTTCCGCTTATTGATGGAATAAATTTCACTTGAATACCATCCGCAAAAAATCGTATTTGCTGGGATTCATCATAAGAGCCTGAGTAATCTTTTGCGATACTCGTGACTATAAATTCGTCAATGGTTACTTTAGCATCAAAAGTAATTGAGGTTTGTGCACCAGTTGTTGCCACCGAGCCACTTCTTGAAATAATTCCTAATCCTATTGTTGCATCTTCATAAATCGGATTAGAGGGCACATTTCCACCTGAAGCAAAAGCTGTAAGAACTCTTCCAGTTAATCCAAATGGGGTAGAAAAACTTACATCTAAATCGCCATTAATATTTTGAGCAGGAAAGTCTCTATCAAAACTAATTTGACTATTTTCTACACATTGCTCATCGGCATCAAGGATCCCATCATTATCATCATCTAAATCACATACGTCGCTAATTCCATCATTATCATTATCAGTACAATCAATAGAATTAAAACAATCATTACAATCAAAACAATCTATTAAGCCATCTCCATCATCGTCAATTAAATTATTACAAATCTCAATTCCATCGCAGGATTCTAATGTAAAAGCAGCTAGTAATCCTCCATTAACGGTTAAGCTATTTGGAGCTGAAGATTGTAAAGACACATCATCAATTATTCCTGAGGAAGGTCCATTTCTAAACTGTCCTGAGATACTAAAGCCATCTGCTTCATTAAGTCTTAAATAGTCTCCTTGATTATTGGTAATCGAAGTATTGGTAATTCTTGAAAATCCTGAAGATTCTTCATATCCGTAATCTTGAATTCCGTTCATCGCTACAAGCAATAAGCCATCTTCCTCCTCATCTGGTTCTTGACCATCATCCAAATCTGTATCAGTGAGAATATAATCTCCTGGAAAACCACTTGAAGCTAGGTTATTATCTATATCATACCCTGACCGAACTATCCCTGAGGTGGATTGTTCAACATTAATAAATACATATCCAAGCAGTATAGCCTCATCGGCTTCATCTATTGGAGTTTGTACATCTGGTAAGGTTACAGAGATATTTCCAGAAGAAGCCCCTGATAAAAGAGTTGCTATTTCTGCTTCATAAATAGCAATATAATAGGCTTCTCTGGAGAAATAAGCGGTAGGCCATGCAGTTGTTGAACCAATTGAATTGGCTGTATATCTTAGGTCCCCATCTGGAAGTGTAAGAGGATTTAAACGATCTATAGTACCTCCGTCTCCAGTAAATCGAGCGGTTATTTGAGGAGTAGCTGTGGTAATATTAGGGCTGGCATAATTATCCCCTAAATCTACTCCTGCTGAATTTGAAGCAGTACAATCATCACCTGGCTGACAATGATCTCGCTCAAAAAAAGCTGTAATAAAAACAGCTCTGTTGTTTCCTTCCGGGATAAAGAAGTTTGTTAGCGAGGGGGTTCCTGTAGCTCCAGCACCTAAAGCTTTTTCATCTGCCGCCGCTATTACTTGTACTCCATCAGAACATACGCTCGTAACACAAGAAGGACAATCGGTGTCTCCACAATCTATTAAACCATCGCCATCATTGTCAATTCCATCATCGCATATTTCAGCTATACAACAAGTCTGTTGAACCCGAATATTATCTATTGCCAAACCATTAGAAGTAGGTCCGCCTTTTTGAGAAAAAAACAGGTTCGTGTTGGTAGTCATAGGTCCTGTCCAAATGAACGTTAGCGTTTGCCAATTTAAATTTGACCAGCTAGAACTTGCAGGTATTTCAGTCAGAAATAATTGAAGTGCTCCACCATCACCATCGTCTATTCCTCCCGTAAAAGCTTCGACAGAAAAAGAAGTTTCAGTTCCAGTCTGAGGACCTGGTGAAGCCCACGATGCTACATCCATTGATATTTCATAGCAGACGCCTAATTCAACATCAAATGTTTGTCTTGCGCAATAACCACTTCCTGCCAACCAAATAAAATGATCCCCTTCCGGGTTATTTATATTATCCGCTGAGTCATCGATTAAATAACCATCTGGACAAGGGGCAGGAGGAGCCAAGCAGCTATAATCCATATACCAACCTGGCAAAATTGTCGAATTCCTGGGTAAAGGTTCCGCAGGAGATCCTTCAAATGTTGTGGAAAAATTAGCTACTCCTGTATCTTCAAACCCTCCGTTCGTAATCAAATTAGGTGTACAATCTGAGTCGTTACAATCAATTAAACCATCGCCGTCATTATCGATTCCATCATCACAAATTTCACTCGGTAAAGTCATCGTCAATAAAATAGAGGTATCCTTAAATGAATTACCAGGCTCATAAACTCGAAGATAGTAGGTTATTGGGGTAGCAGATGCAGGAACATTATTTACTACGGTTTCTGGAAAGCTAGTAATTGTATTCGTTGCAGAAGTGTAGGTCAATGGTAAATCATCAAAACCTGTAGTATTATATTCGTATCGGTCTCCGGTACTGACCGATGTAATTTGAATATTACCATCTGTTGTATTAGTTGGATCTGTACCTTGGGCTGAAATGGATACCGCTTCAGCTACTTTATTGACGCATATATTATCGAATAAAATTCCTCCCCCGTCATTCGCAGATAAAATCATTCTGATTTGAGAGTAGGTACTGGAATTAGGGGGAGGGAGGGTAATTTCTCCTGTAACACGTGTCCAATTTAGATTATTCCAACTAGAGGTTGGGATCGGATTTGGAGCTGGTGTAGAAGAACATTCTAAGTAAAATTCATCTTGTACCATTTCTTGTTCCGCACTCCCATCTTCATTTCGATAGAAAAATTCTAATATATAATTGGTACCAGCTTCTGTTCCATTTTCATCAAAACCAGCTACATCAAAAGTTACCTGATAAGTGGCGTTAGGTACTAAATTTCCACCAAACAATGGCTCCGTTCTAATAACACATTTACCCTGATCATGCGCTTCGGGAAGATATATAAATCGGTTTCCTTCTGTCGCTCTCGTTGGATCCTCTATCCAAAAAGTATATCGATCCATCGTCAAACTATCTATTGGAATTCCACCAAAATTTGAGGAAGTCATTGCATTATTTGCATCAACGACAGAACTATTTGCTGTAAAAGCGCCCTCTTCAAAACTACCGTTTATTGCAATATTTTCGCCAGTACAACAAGGGAACACACTTTCAAAACCATTGGAAAATACTTCAGTGTTATTTGAATCATTTTCAAAAATCATGAAGTATGAAAAAAGAATAATTAGAAAAAAATTGAACTTAATTGGGAGGTATTTCATAGATATACAGAGCGAAAATGGCTTTTAGTTAAATTAGTTTATCAATTATGTTTTATGTTTCTAACCTGATTCTAAGCTTTAGAAAAAAATTACAGGCTACTAACATATATTGATTTTAACCATACAAACACTGTGCATATCCTCCAATTTATTAGCGTATTTTCAAATATAGAGGGCAGGTAGAGGGTTACAGAGGGGACATAGAGGGGCATTTGATTAAGAAAAACAGCATTTTAATGAGAAGCGGGTAATTAATTATGCTTAGATAAAGCAATAGATTTGTATTGAATTTAGCCCGTTTATGGAAATTAAATCTGTAATGGGAAGAAAATATTGAATAGCAAAAATTAAAGAGTTAATCCAACTACGAAATAGCATTCAAATAATGGCCTTATCTAAAATTTTGTGTTTGAGGAA
>CAYXQH010000453.1:0-5506 GCA_964467425.1 uncultured Saprospiraceae bacterium | reverse complement strand
AACAGGAGTCTATTTTCTAACAGTTAAAACAGAAGGTAGGAGAGAGGTGATTCGATTTGTAGTCCTGTAGTAAACTTTATGCAGGTCGCGGCTGCACTCGAAAATGATAGATTACTTTTTAATAGTAAAAATTATAAGTTATTCTTGGCTTTCGCCAAAGGCGAACAATTACTTTTGCCGAAGGCAAACTATCATTATCCCGATTTTAATCGGGATCTATCACTATTCAGCGAAGCTGAATCTATCATTTTCGAGCGTAGCGAGAACCATCATTTTCCGATTTTCAATCGGAACCCTCATTCCGAGCGCAGCGAGAACACAACCGTTTTTCCTTTCTTACTGATTTTTTCAGATAAAACTTTCCCATCCGAATTCTTGAGAATCACCTTGACTTTGTTCTTGTTTTTTCGATGTACTTCCAAATCAAAATTTTGTCCAAATGCTTTAATCTTTCGCAGCGCCATCTTGTCCCAGTCTTTAGGTAACCTTGGGGTACATTCAAAACTTCGAAATCCTTTTGGAACGATACCAAACATACCTTCTGTAAACACCCGACAATACAAGCCACTCTCTGCAGAAAGGTGTGCCATGCTGCCTTCTGGATAGGCTTCTACAGCATAAGGTACTCGATGTCCTAAAAGTCGTTGTTCAGAATATTGTTGCAATCGATGAAGCGAAACTTCCGTTGCTCCAGCAAAGAAAGTACCGCGTAGTGCATATAGCGTTCCTCGGTCCCAGAAAATTTTCGCATTCGCTTCATTATCCGAATTCTTTTCAACATAAACACCATTGTCAGTCCATAGTCTGTCAAATAATGCTTCAACAGTAGCTTCAGAACGATCATGTATTCCGACGACTAATGGCAAGCAAATCCAATGGCGTAGTTTTTTATGTTCTTTATAATATTTATAAGAATCCAATCCTTCGACCTTTGCGCCAAAGTAATTTTCGATAGCAGTATGTAGTGCTTTTTGTTGCTGATCATATTTTTCTAAAATAGACGATTGCTTTTTGAGTGATCGAGCCAGATCAATCGAATGCGTGAGGGCTCCATAATACAAGGAGGAAGTGGAAAGGTTAGCTGTACCTGTTTCGATTCGCCCTTCCATTTCATCGGACTCTGATTTTACCACACCAGCTTCATTTAATTGGCGATGACAATATTCGAGACACCATTCGATAAGTGGCCAAAGTTCTTGAGCGATTTTTTCATCGCCTTTCGCTAAAGCAAAATGACTGGCACCATAAGCAATCATCGCCGCATCACCTCGATCCAATAAAAATGGTTTGACCAGCCCTTCTATTTCAAAAGCATAACGGATTCTTTCATATTGTGGATTTGTTTCTTTTGCAAAAGCCCGGTAACAATTCATAGCGGATTCATCACCAACATTATATCCGAGATATGGAAATAAAGGGCTAACATATTCGGCCTGATCATTTGCCCAAAATCCAACATAATATCTTCCGCCTCCAGGAGAATGTATCAAACCCATTTCAGATTCGAAAATACTTTCAGAAGCTCTGATTTTTGAAAACTCAAATAAGGTGTTTAAAGTTGGATCAGGCGTTTCAAGAACTAAAGCGTTTTTCATAGATGCTAAAAAGGCCTCTCTTTCTTCTGCCGCGTTTTTTAAAGTAGGCAGTGGTTCCTCATTCAGTTGAGCTGCAAATTGTATTGAAAAAGTTTTAGAGGCTCCTTTTTCTAAAGAGATAATATCGGGTGCATTCGAATGAACGGTTTGTGTAAACTTTCCTTTATCACCAAAATCTACTTTTTTTAAGTTGGTATTTCCAACAAGAAGCTCGATGGGATAATCATTGGTGTTAGTAACCGTCCATTCCTCAATGAAAAGTCGTTGAGACATAGAGGGATAAAAACGACGTTTTAATTGAATGCCGTTTTGTGAAGGTGCATGAATGAAATGGAGATGGCCATCAATATTGACCGATTTTAGTTTACCGGGGACAAATTCTTTTTTATCAACAATTAGGGTCGGCAAGACCGCATCTTTAAAAATATCTTTTAGATATGCTCTATATACATACCATCCTGGATCAGTTGATTTAATAAAAGGGTGTAATTGAGGGAAAAAGATTTGGCGTTCTAGACTAAGAATGCCGGCTGTATCGACAGCATAAGTAATAATTCCCGCCACTCGCTTTCCTGCCATTTCAATATTGTCGGAATGCGGAAGATTATTACTTTCTTCAATATTCCATTGAATGCCTGTCTTTTGCTGGATTTTCCAGAATGGTTGATCTTGGGCGAAAGAAAAAATAACGGACAAAAAACAAAGGGTAGATATTATAGTTTTTTTCATAAAGGCTTTATTGAATTCGATATAGAGAAGGTAATCTAACAATTTTTACCATATACTAATGAATTTAATCTTTAAAATGCTGCCATTCCACATTGTCCGTTAGACGCTTTTCTTGATTAAACATCGTAAAAAGTGCATTATTCGAAAATAATTTGCTATTTTTGAAATCCTATCCCGATTTCCGATTAAGCGTTTAACAATTCAATTACTGATTCATTTTTATGAAGCATTTGCTTTATTATGAGGCAAATTCTCTATTCATTTTGCTACACAATAGTAGGATGCTAAGATAATTGGTTTGTTTACTAAAATTTGATATCAATAGATCGAAAATAATAACTTTGATGATGGAAAAGACTTCTCGGAATTAGAGGGGTCTTTTTTTTAATAAAAAAATCCGGTAGACTATAAGCCCACCGGATACCCAACAAATAAATGATAATTAAAACCAACTATCTTTATAGCCTAAGCTATTTGAATCTCTTGTCTTGCCGTTTCGAATCCTTCTAATTTTGGAAGGCTTATGATAAGCACCCCCTTTTCATAGGTCGCACTGATATCAAACTTATCTACTTTTTCATTCAATTCGAATTGGCGCTTAAATCCCTTAAAGAAATACTCTTGACGTTTCCATTTCGTTTGATCAGCTTCTTTTTGCTCTACAGAAATACTCAGCGTATTATCGATGGTAGCAATAAGGAAATCACTTTTTTCCAATCCGGGTGCGTAAACATGAAGGACATATTTGTCATCTAATTCTTTTACGTTGATCGGTGGATAGTTGAATGCTGATTTCAGTTTTTCTTTCCAGAATTTTTTTCCTGGGTGATGACCTCGACGACCATACTTTGCTCCAGGATGATGTTTCCACTCTTTATAAAATGCATTTCTATTACACATAATTTTTAATTTTAAGATTAATGAATAATTAGGAGGATTTAATTTCCATCCTTATTTGATGTCTACAAAATGAATTGCTTCATTTCCATTTCTTTGTCTTGCCGCACTTCCATAAAATAAAGGTTCTACTTCATTGTTATATTGGTAGGCAAATCTTGGATGTTGATCATAGCCTTTGATATAGCGCTCGCCAAAACGGTCATAGGTGATGAAATCTTTCAGTCTTCTGAAAACGGCAAAGACGATACTCATAATACTCGCTGCTATAAAAGCAAAAACAAAAAACTTCGCTACAAAAAAGAACAACATAATTGCTAAGGACAAGCCAAAGAATATTTTAAATGGTCTCATGATGATTAATTTTTTATGGTTAACAATCTGGCAATCTTGATAGGCTAGCTATTTTAAATTGCGTATTTAGTATGGAAGACGGACAAGGATTAATTTTACTTTAAAAAAAGTGAGTTTTTTTTCAAAAAAAATCAGCACCTTTCGTAAAGTGCTGATTTTTAATAGATTATGTTTTAAAATATTTTTCTAGAAATCGTATAGTTAGAGGGTTTTATTGATCGGAAGGTTTATTTCTTCTATTACAATAGTCTTTCCATTTAGCTTTAGCCTTTGCACGATCATCATCGCTCATACCCATCCACTTTTCTTTCCATCGTCCTCTTTTTGAACGATTCCAATTTCTACCTCTTCTTCCAAAACCGCCAAATAGTATTTTCGCTAAAACAAGCAGTCCCATGGCTTGCCAGAAGGTCAAGGTTTTTACACCAGTAACTTCGGGTAGGATCGCATTCCATAAAAACATGACGACCCAACTCATTCCGAAGACAAAAACTAGAAAGACCAAAACGAAAAACAACCCCTTTAATGGGTGCATCCTTCTGCCGTTATTCTTATTATTCCAAAACATAATCTTTTATTTTTCTTTTTAATAAATAGTAATCTTTTACTTAGCCTTCAAAAAATTCCAGGTATAAACCTTGTAAACTATCACGCAAGTGTTGAACCGCATATCGTTTTCTGGAGATAAGTGTTTTTATATTTTCGCCAGTTCGGTCTGCAATTTCCTGAAAAGTCTGATCTTCCAGTTCATTCCAGATAAAAACGTTTTTTTGTTTTTCTGGCAATTCATCTAAAGCTTTAAAAAGCGCTTCCCAGAAAAGTTCTTTTAAGTTTTCATCTTCCGGAGAGGTTGTCTCCGCTGTTAATATATCTTTGAAATTTATCTGACCTTCATCATTTTCATAGGAATAATCTTCCAGAAGATCAGGCTTTTGCTTGCGATATGAATCCGTAATTCGATTTCGGGCCACTTTAAATAACCAACCACTAATCTGTTCGATGGAATCTAATTCGACCACCCGACTTAATTGATACCAGACTTCTTGCGTAATATCTTCGGCGTCAGCATTCGTAGGTACCCTTCCCCGGATAAACCGGAAAAGCCGATTGCCATATTCTCTCATGACATTGCTTATGGTACGCTCACGTTTTTCCGCCATCGGATCGGACATATTTTCGTCTTTTTTATGGAAGACGATTGAGATTTAAAATTACTTTAAAAAATGATGCTTTTTTTAAAAAGGGGATGTTTTATTCACAGCTAGCCATGGAAAAACGGAAAAGGTGGGGCAGACAAAACGTACCAAATTGAGGAATCTTTTCTATATTTGCCTTTACAGATAAACGACTAATATGAGCGAATCAAGCCAGGAAAATGTGCGTAAAATCATTGATCAAATGTATGATAATGATGCTTTTAGCAAATGGTTAGGGATTGAACGGATACATGAAGCACCTGGAACTTGTACATTACGAATGACGATTCGTAAAGAAATGTGTAATGGATTTAACATCGCGCATGGCGGAATCACCTTCTCTTTTGCAGATAGTGCCTTTGCCTTTGCCTCTAATTCAAGAGGTAGAAAAGCAGTTTCTATTGAAACGTCTATTTCTCATACAGCGGCACTCAAAACCGGAGATGTAATTACAGCAGAAGCGGTGGAGGAAAATCTAAGCCATAAAACAGGCGTTTATACTGTAAAAGTCAAAAATCAGGAAAATAAAGTAGTCGCTCTTTTTAAAGGAACCGTTTATCGAAAGAGTGAAGAGTGGACAACGTAACTGTGTGCCTGGACAATAATAATGTAAGCGTATACTTAAAAATTAGAAGGAACTAATAGTCATTTAGTAAATGTAGTTATGTAGGTTATATTGTGATATTAACCACATAACCACATAACCACATAACCACATAACCACATAACCACATA
>CAYXQH010000452.1:3481-5517 GCA_964467425.1 uncultured Saprospiraceae bacterium | reverse complement strand
CGGAGTAAAGAGGAAATATTAGATGAGCTGGATAAAGTATATCGAATGAATTGGGCTTGTGTTGATGCTCGTATAAAAGGCGAACAAGTTTCTGGAGGAATACATCCGGGGATTGTTTATGAAAGACATTATGCACTTAATTGGTTGACCCAATATCAAAACCAGGATTGGGATAATGTGCAGACAAATACTTAGTCTAATGGTTAAAATGTGGATATTATAGTATGACAGAAATTGAACAATATATAAAAGGCTACTTTGGTGTTTCAGATCAATCAATTTCTCACATATCAAAATTGTTTAAACCGACCAAATTAGCAAAAGGCGAATTCCATACTAAAATAGATGCCTATTGTAATCAGTTGAGTTTCTTAACGAGCGGTTTTATCCGGGTTTATAATTATAAAGATGGAAAAGATATTACGCAGTGGATCAGTACGCCGGGGCAATTTGTAACAGAACTATCGAGTATCATTTTCGAAACACCCTCGAGATGGAATATCGAAGCCTTAACCGATTGTGAACTGGCAACCATTAGTAAAACGGATTATCAAAATCTGGAACACAAGGTTCCGGATTGGGTGCGATTAGAAAAATTATTCATCGCTAAATGTTTTACCACTTTAGAAGACAGAGTCTATTCTTTTTTGTCTATGACTGCTGAGGAACGATATAATATCCTTTTTGAGCAAAATAGTGCCCTTTTTAATGAAGTGCCACTCCGTTACATTGCTTCCATGCTCGGTATGACCCCCGAAACACTGAGCCGAATTCGAAAAAAATCAATGTTATAATCACTTCTTGATATAGATCAAGACAAGCCATCTTAGATTGCCTCATTTTTGTATTATACAAAATCAATCAATCATGGCTCAATACACAGAAATCAAAACCGAGATTCTTATCAATGCTACACCAGATAAAGTTTGGCAAGTATTAACGGATTTTAAAAGTTATGCTGAATGGAATCCTTTTATTAAATCTTTAACAGGAACTGTGCAGAAAGGGGAAACAATTCATGTCGCTATCGACGGAATGAAATTTAAACCTAAGGTTTTGGTTTTCAAAACCGCTCAGGAATTAAGATGGCTTGGTCATTTTTTCTTCAAAGGCATTTTTGATGGAGAACATCATTTTATTCTAGAAGATAATAAAGATGGAACGACGACTTTTAAACATGGAGAAAAATTCTCAGGAATATTATTTTCTTTGATGAAAAATAAAATAATAAAAGACACCACAGCTGGATTTATAAAAATGAATGAAGCATTGAAAGTAAAAGTAGAATTGTTGGAAAGAAATAATAAGTAGAAGTGTCTTTCTCTGCGGTGAATTGAAAGCCTTAAAGGAAAAGCGCTGTAGTTTTATTCCGACAAAATCTGATACACCAATTCCTTAGTCAATTTTTTCCCTTCAGCTTTTTTAAAAATCTCATCAAAAGGAAATCTAAAATCACAGCCTTTCTGCCAATTGCTGCAACCGTAAGCTGTTTTGCCTTTGATAATTTTTCCTTTTTTACATTTTGGACAAGAAGGCGTATCATCCTTTACAGCGGCTTTTTTAGCAGCCGTTTTTCCTTTTTTGATTTCAAAGACTAACTCTTGATTTTGATTAAAACGAATTAAGCCTTCTTTCGACTCGCCATTTTCTTTAAAACCTTTTAGGTTGATAGTAGATCCCTTTTTAAAAAGTCGAAGTAATTGTTTCTCCGGGATTTTTTTACTCATAAATTTAAAGGGTAGACGAAAAGTACAGCCTTCTTTATATTGACTACAACCATAAGCACTGTTACCTTTGAGGAGGTTGCCCTTTCGACATTTGGGACAAATCTGCTCTTTCATGATCGTTGCAGTCGGTGCTTTATTACTGGCGCGTTTCTTTTTAGCAGAAACAGGTTTGGTTGGCGCAGCAATCCTACGATTCGATTTCTCCATCCGGACTTCATCCACCAATTTAGTCACCATATCTTTCATGTCGTAAATAAAGCGTTTAGCAGAATGGCTTCCTTCTTCAATTTCGCGGAGCTTCTTTTCCCA
>CAYXQH010000452.1:0-3381 GCA_964467425.1 uncultured Saprospiraceae bacterium | reverse complement strand
GTTGCTTCGGTATAATGCTTTGGAGCTTTGGTCATTTTCTCCATCAGCTTAGGTTCGTGTGGCCCCGTTTCCCCCTGGACAAAATTCGGTAATATTTTTTCCTCACCCGCCCGTTCCGGTTCGGACTGGTTTTTATTTTCATCCCCTTCCTCTTCTCCGCTTTTTGATTTCTTTTTAGCCTTTGGGAAAAGTACCCGCCAACCTTCTTCTAAAATTTCTTTTCCGGTCGCTTTAAATTTTATACCATCAACCTCTCCGATTACCGTGTTATTAGATACTATGCAATCCGGATAAAAAGCAGCAATGAATCGACGTGTGATCGCATCATAAACCAATTGCTCGTTGGTTGGCAATTGCATTTGCACGCCCGTCGGAATAATCGCATGGTGATCCGTTACCTTTTTGTCGTTAAAAACTTTTGCAGATTTTCGAATGGTTTGGCCGAGTAGCGATTGAGTGAATTGGCTATAATTACTAAGCTGCTTCAGGATTCCGGGAACCTTCGGATAAACATCATTGGGTAAATAGGTCGTGTCAACTCTTGGATAGGTGACTACCTTTTTTTCGTATAGTGTCTGAACCAATTTCAAGGTTTGACTAGCGGAGTATCCAAAACGTTTATTACAATGCACCTGCAAACTAGTTAAGTCAAATAGGCGAGGAGGTTGTTCTTTTCCTTTCTTTTTGGTAAAAGAAAGAATGACAAAAGGTTTTCCCGTGATTTGTTCCAGCAATTTATCGCCATCTTCCTTTTTTTCAAATCGTCCTTTTTCATAATGAAAATCAACGTCCCGATAAATCGTATGTAATTCCCAATAAGGTTCTGGTTTAAAGTTTTCAATTTCTTTATAACGCTCCACCAGCATAGCGAGTGTAGGTGTCTGTACACGCCCAATCGAAAGGAGCTGTTTGAAGCCGCCGTATTTTAAGGTATACAATCGCGTTGCATTCATGCCTAAAATCCAGTCACCGATTGCCCTCGAATAACCCGCATAAAATAAATTGTCAAATTCACTGGCGTCTTTTAGATTTTGAAAACCTGCTTTTATGGCTTGAGCTGTCAGGGAAGAAATCCAGAGTCGTTCGACTTTTCCTTTGTAGCCAGCTTGCTTTAATACCCAACGTTGAATCAACTCTCCTTCTTGGCCCGCATCCCCGCAGTTAATAACCAGCTTTGTATTTTTCAATAATTTTTTAATGATTCCGAATTGCTTTTTGACCCCTTTGTTAGTAATGAGTTTGGTGTCAAATTTTTCAGGGAGCATGGGGAGTGAGTTCAAATCCCATTTTTTCCAATAAGCATGATAGTCGTCTGGTGTTTTTAAGGTACAGAAATGTCCAAAGGTCCAGGTGACCGCATAATCATTTCCTTCAAAATAGCCGTCTTGCCTTTTCTTAGCACCAAGGATATTGGCGATTTCACGAGCGACACTAGGCTTTTCTGCAATACAGACTTTCATGATATTATGAATGTTTTTTAATATTATTGCAAAGTAATTAATCTAGATATAAAAAATGAACAAGTTGGCAAGTGAATAATTTTTTTACCTGCCTACCTGCCTACCTGCCTACCTGCCTACCTGCCTACCTGCCTACCTGCCTACCTGTTTATAGCTTTCGCTGATCTACAATTCTGCTTAATTTTCCACCTTGACTTCTTGGGATACTTTCAGGTGCTAGTAATTCGATGTCCATCGAAAGGCCAATCGTATTTTTTATTTTATTAGAAAGTTTGCTTTTGAAATCCAGGTTAGAAAAATCGACGCCTTCTTTTACTTCGACCTTTACTTCAATTTGATCCATCGTACCTTCCCGACTAACGATCAATTGATAATTTGGAACCAAAAAATCAAATTCCTGAATGACTTCTTCTACTTGAGTATAAAAAAGATTAACGCCACGAATGATGAGCATATCATCTGCGCGACCTTTAATCGAAGACATTTTTATATGCGTCCGTTTTCCGTTTGGATCATAATCGATTGAACAAATATCATTGGTCCAATAGCGCAATAATGGAAAGGCTTCTTTTGTCAAAGTCGTAAAAACCAAAACACCTTCTTGTCCGTAGGGGAGTGGTTCTCCTGTATCTTTGTCTACTACCTCTGGATAAAAATGATCTTCCCAAACGTAACTCCCGGTTCCTTTTTCTTCAAAATCTTCCTGGGATACTCCCGGTCCGATAATTTCACTTAATCCATAAATGTTTGTAGCAGTAACGTTTAAACCTGCTTCCACTTGCTCGCGAATCGTTTCGGTCCAGGGCTCTGCTCCAAGGATCGCATATTTTACAGCCAGGTCTTTTGTATTGATGCCTCGCTTTTTACATTCTTCGGAAAGGGTTTGTGCATAAGAAGGTGTGCAGCACATGACTTCGGGCGCGAAGTCCTGAAGAATAGTTAATTGTCGATCCGTCATACCACCAGAAACAGGAATGACCGCCATCCCTAATTTTGTTGCCCCTCCATGCATTCCGAGTCCTCCGGTGAATAAACCATAGCCATAAGCATTGTGGAGTTTCATACCCGATTTAGCTCCGGCACAAACTAATGATCGTGCTACAACCTCATCAAAAAGGTCGAGATCATTTTTCGTGTAACCTACAACCGTCGGCTTTCCAGTCGTTCCGCTCGATGCATGAATTCTTCTAATCGAATCCATAGGCTTTGCAAACATACCATAAGGATAATAATCTCGGAGGTCTGATTTTTTAGTAAAAGGAAGTTTTGCGAGGTCATCAACACTTTTGATATCTTTTGGATTAATACCGTTCTGATCAAATTGCTTTTTATAGAAAGGAACATTTTGATAAATACGCTGTATCATATCCATCAAGCGACTATTCTGCAAACTTCGCAGTTCTTCAAGTGGTAGGGCTTCGATTTTTTGATTGTACATATAATTCAGGTTGAGTAGAGTAGGCTTCCGTCTGTTTAAATCAAATGTACTATTTTTTCTCTCTAATTTCTATTGTCTTTTTCGTTAAGGAACAGAGCATAAATATATTAAACGGAAGCATATTTAAAAATTAATGTAAATTTGAGTTTGAAAAATTTGCTGTTTAAATTTAGTTAAAATGAGTGAAGCGTATTTTGAGGATAAACAATTTGAAAAGATAGACTATAGCGAACAAAATTTAGCAAAAGGAAAATATGATAATTGCCGATTCGTGAATTGTGTGTTTTCTGGGGTGTACTTTTCGCATATGACTTTTATAGAATGTACTTTTTCTGATTGTGACTTCACTTCTTCGAAAATGAATAACACTGCTTTACGAGAAGTTGTTTTTGAAAACTGTATTTTACTGGGGTTAAATTTTAATCATTGCAATCCTTTTTTATTAAACATGAAGTTTAAAGGTTGTCAGTTAGATTTAGCTTC
>CAYXQH010000451.1:0-5525 GCA_964467425.1 uncultured Saprospiraceae bacterium | reverse complement strand
CTTTACCTGTTAAGCCCGAAACCGAATTAAAAATCTTCGAAGCTACCGATCAGTTTTACGAACAAGAAGCATTGAGGCTAGAAGAGCATCTTGAAAATTTGACTGAAATCGAGAATCGTATCGCTGCCAAGAAAACAACTGTAAAGGCGATGATCAAAAAGATGCAAAGTGGAAAGTAAAAAAGAGAGCGGAGTCGCGGACTAGATTCTTCCTTGTCAAAATCTGGTCTGCACTTTATTAAAAGGCTGTTTTTCATAGCAGGATGCGTTTATTGCCTCCCATAATGTTGTTTTATATTTTTTTGTTTGTTTTAACATTGCGCGCTCCTGATGAAAATCGGGAGCGATTTTTTTACCCAGCAACTTATTCTATCGAGGCCATCCCAAAACCATGAAACCAAGTAATCCTCATCTATATGTCTGGTCTACCGAAATAAAGGCGCTCTGCCCTCACAGCGGAGAACTGCTCACGTGGGGCGGTCCGCAGATCGAAGCGTTAACCATGGCGGACGCCCAAAAATGGTGCGACGAGAATATGGGTTATCTGAAAGTGATTGGTCGGTTGACGATGTCGGTTCCTGGTAAGCGGGATGAGGATGGAAACACTATTCCGGATTGGGATAATGCGGTGGATCTGGATGAGGGGCGATGGAATTAAGGGAGTTACATATTTTCATAAAAAAAGACGCTACCCAATTCTTACCTTGAGCAGCGTCATTTTTTTGCTTCAACGGATTACCCATTGGCATCATCCTTACTGTCAAATCCTCTTGATTGATAGTAAGCATCATTGTTATCATTCAACTGATTAGCATGATTATCTAAATCTGCTTGTGAGTATTGATTATATTTATTTGACATAAAATTTTTGTTATTGGTTAAAAAAATTTATTGCTGGTTAGGATTAAGTTGTTTCCCTCGATTACCATTTCGTTTATCCCAAGTAATATTAGTTCCCTTAGTTCCTGTGTTTCGATTCTTAATATCAGCTGGATGATTTTTAATTTTCTTTGACATAATAAATTATTTTGAAAATGATCTCTACTCTTTGTATGGATTTTCGAGAATAACTCCATGATGTTAGCTAACAAAAACAAATATAGATCTGAATGTTTTATTTTGCAATAGGAGTACGTCAAAAACCCTATATTCGACATTGAAAGACCTGAAATGGACATCGAAAAATTATTCGTGTAGATCTTCTAATATCTTCAATACTTTCTTAACACTTTTTTCTGGAAGGGGTATTTTGTGGCCATCTTCCATTACCACATATGTTTTTGAATAGTTACCTTCTGAAATCTTTTTTACTTGTTCTATATAATTACAATTTATCACAAAGGATTTAAGCGCGAAGAAACAATTATATTTATTGAGTTGATCGCTTATACTCTTCAATGGAGTGGTTCTCTTATTTAGTTCTAATCTTCTCTCATTTAATGTTGATAATACATGATAATCTTCTCCTGATTCAATATAAAGTATTTGAGAAGGCCTTAAAAAAGCCACACCGTCTTTTATATTAATCTTAATTTTTGGATCATTCTCTTTTCTAATTTCTTCACCTGCTGGTTGCACTTCCATTGACGCAGAAATTTCTTGATCAATATCTACGACTTCAAAAAGGCTTTCGTTCTTTTTATAAGCTCTGTATTCTTGGAAGTCATCTACTAAAATTTTCACTTCCTCTTCTGCTATGATTAAATAACCAAAAAAGGCTACTAAAAAAATAACAAAGATCAATGAAGCTCCACTGGCTAAAAAATACAACCATTTAAATATTTTTCTTAACATATTTTTTGTTTTTGTTTGTTGGAATAACTCGTTGGTTTTGGAAGTACGAAGGTGGAATTAAATTCATCATTTTCTAATAATGTCTGGTTTCTTTATACATACACCAAATTCGCGTTCTCCAGTCTAGCTTCCCCATTAAACCGATAAGCACATAAAAATCCTTTTTTAGCCACCGAATAATCCAAACAGCAAATATTATTACGATACAAATTGGGTTTCCCTTTTAGCCAATAATGTCCAAAAAATACAGGTACTTCTTGTTCGCCATAAAAAGGATTTGCCTTATCCAACTTCTTTTCTTTTGAAATTTCAATATCCTCTAAAATGCTTAATTCTTTGAGACTGAATTTAGTAGGATCTAACCACCACTTTATCCTGATATGATGTCTCTTGTTTCCATCTTTGTCCAGAAAACTTTCATTGTTTGGCAACTCCGCTTCTTCTCCTTTACAGGTCATTTCGACGGACTTAAATAGTTTTGAATCCTCATCTTGAAATTCCTGATAATGGATCTCTGATAGAATACCATTATTGGTTTCTCTTTTTAAATAAGCAATTGCTTCTGCGTTCCAAGTGGCGTGGACGGCTCTAAACTGATCCGTTTCAAAATATAAGGGTAAGGTCTTAAACCAGGCGATGGCGTCATCGTATTGACTTTGATTTCCTTTGAATTGTTCCAAAGTAGCGGAATGCTGTTTATAGTTTTTAGCGGTATGTTTTCTTAAATATCCATCTTCAACTTTAGTATTGTAGCAGATAGCATTATGCTCATGATTGCCACATAACGCAGTAGCATCACCAGCGTCAACCATCGCCCTGACGATCTCAACCGCTCTTGGATTATTCGGACCACGATCAATATAGTCTCCGACAAAAAATGCTTTCCGGCTTGGATGCCTGAAACCTTTTCTAAATTTTGCGTATCCTAATTTTAGTAAGAGTTCTTCTAGCTTATCGGAATAGCCGTGGATGTCGCCGATGAAATCTAATGCGGTCATTTTTAATTTTTTGTTTGGGTATAAAAACAAAAGTGGTTGATTAATTCTTCGTTTTATACAATTCTTTTTCCACTAATTTTTTAAGTTCCGCTCGATTAGGGAGATAGAGTTGATACTTATTGACAAAAAGCTGAGAGGAGATATTGTGCATGGCATATTGAATTAGAATATCATCTTTTTCTCTTGCCAGTACGATCCCGATTGGAGCGTTATCCCCTTCGGTGTTTTCTTCGTTTTCAAAATAACCGAGGTACATATTCATCTGTCCGATGTCCTGATAGTCAGCTTCCTCTTTTTTGAGATCGATTAATACAAAACATTTCAAAATACGATGATAAAAAACCAAATCAACATAGTGATGTCGATTGCCCAAAGTAATTCGATATTGTCGTCCGATAAAAGCAAAGCCTTTCCCCAATTCCAATAGGAAATGTTCTAAATGCTGGATGATACGCTGTTCGAGTTCCGCTTCTGAAATTTGGTAAGGTTCTGGTATTTTTAAAAAATCCAAAATGTAAGGTTCTCGAATCAAGTCTTCGGGCTCACTAATAGATTGTCCCTCTTTGGCTAATTGTAGAATACCTTCTTTATCCTTAGAAGCTGCTAGTCGAAGAAAAAGAGATGCTTTTTTTTGACGAATTAATTCAGTTGTACTCCAGTTTTCAAGTAGCGTTTGCTTTTCATAAAATGCTCGTTCTATGGAATCTTCTACTTTTAATAATTCTACAAAATGTGTCCAAGACAAATTGTGCGGAAGCTCCGCACAATTTGGATATTCAAGATAAAATTGTCGCATTCTGTTTAAATTACTTCGACTAAAGCCTTTGCCTAAACTAATCGATAAATCTTTACTGAGTTGGGGTAAAAGTTGTTTTCCATACTCAGCCGTTACTTGTCCTTTTTGCTCAAATTCTACAATATATTGACCAACTGCCCAATAAGTTTTTACCAAATGCGCATTGACCGTTATGGCAGCATTCCTCCTTCCTTCTTGATAAACAAGGTTGATTTGTTCAAGGAGCGTTTGATAATCTTTTTTTGCCGGTAGACTCATATCACTTATTCTTTTTATTTTGAATTGGGAAGTTAGTTATAATTTTCTGATATCTCCTACTATGAAATATGGTTGTTTGCACCGTTTTTTTGTAGGTTCAACAGATTGGGTTTCCATATTTATTTTTATCATGTAGGCAGGGGTTTCCATGTTCGCCCTGTCCTTTTAGATAAATTAGTAGTCAGGATTGATCAAATAAAGTTATTCTGAAATAATTAATGGAACACCATGTTTTTCAGCTAGACGGTATACAATTGTCTTAAAGTCCGTTCCAATATCCTTCTGAATGTCGGTCATTAATTCTACAAGCGTATCTTTATACAGATCAATTTCATTTGTACTAGCAAAATTATTTAATTCCTCAATCGCAGCTTCTCCTTTCTTCAAACCAACAAAGGATAAATATATACCTAGGGAATTGGCCTCATATTCAGGATCATATTTTTGAGCTTCTTTGAATTTTAAAAGTGACATTTCAAACTCATCTAAAAAGTAGTAGCAACTAGCTAGTCGAAAGAATAAATCTGCTTTTTTAATTTCCGTGAGATGCTCCTCTATAAGACTTAAAAATATGGGAATGGCATCTTTATACTTACCTTGATCACTATAAACACATGCCAACGAATACTTAGAATCTTTATCCATGATTTTGATCTGTATCTCTTACAAAATATAACTTGCGAAAAGGGTCAAATTAAAGGTGGCTATTTTCGATCGTAATTTTAAATTTCTGGCTGCCAAAAACGAATATTGCAGCCAGAACCATGATTTTTAGGTAGGTTTTGGCTGATTAGATAGTAATACAAAAATTGAATATAAGCTAGAAATGTTAAATCATCCGCTTTAAGTTTGTAATCTTGTCCCCAGCTCCGCCGCTCCTTTTTTCAAAACCTGTCCCAAAATAAACCGATACATCCGTCTCCCGTTCTCCAATTCTCGCTTCGTATATCGTTTCCGAAAAACTCGATAAGGCGCCCGTTTCTGGATCCCGTAAATTGTAACCGTTTCCGCCCCCGTTCCATCCAAATAAAACGCCGCCTGCCGCGCATACTCATACTTCTCACAATCAGCCAAGAACGTATCCAGATCCTTTGCTGCAGTTGATTTCAGATCAATCACATGCAATCCTCGCTGATCTCGATAAGCAATATCCACCTTCGCTTTACAAGGCAATTTCGTTTTCTTATCGGTCCAAGTAAACACCTGCTCAACTTCCGTTTCCTGATCTTTCAAAACCCGTTTCAAGAGTCGGTTACGAATAGCCGATTTCTTAGCAGCCAACAAATGGCGAATCGGAGCCGGAGTCAAAAAAACATAATCCTCCACTTCTGCTAATTCTGGCTCCAGGATAATTTGATGCAAAATACTTCCGATCGAAAAAGCTTTCAGCGGTTTTGGCCGCTGGATTCCGATCAGCTGGTTTTTAATTTGAGACAACCGGCTGTTGGAATAAGCGTCGATCGCTCTATAAGATTTGTCAGCGCCCGTGTGAGTGGTTATGCCGTTTAGGCTTAACCAATTTCCAATTACCGTGGCATTGGGCAACCGATTCGCAGCGGCAAATTTTTCGTGGATCTGGCTTTGGAGTTGGACCAGGTTGGGTGGTGTTAGGTGTTGTTGCGGTGTCATGTTTTAGTTTTGAAAATGTGGAATTAGTAAAAAAGGTTTTTGAGATTTGCC
>CAYXQH010000450.1:0-5533 GCA_964467425.1 uncultured Saprospiraceae bacterium | reverse complement strand
GAACTGTTGTCATTGATGAAGCTGCTCAAGCTTTAGAACCAGCTAGTTGGATTCCAATTTCGAAAGCATCTAAGGTTATTTTGGCTGGTGATCCATTACAACTGCCTCCAACCATTAAATCTTTCAAAGCAAAGTCAAATGGTTTAGGCAAAACACTCATTGAAAAGAGTATAGAACGGCTGCCAAAAATCAGTCTTCTTAATATCCAGTATAGGATGAACAAAACCATCATGGGGTTTTCAAATCAGCGATTTTATAATAATGTATTAAAGGCCGATGCTTCCAATGCAAATCTGCAAATTGCTGATACTGCTCCTTTGGTTTTCATCGATACGGCAGGTTGTGGTTTTGACGAAGTAGTTGATCCCAATTTTAAAAGCAAATACAATCCTGACGAGTTTAATATTTTAAGAGAACACCTGTATCAACTAATTAAATTGTTAGAAACGGATTCATCCGTTCAAATTTCTATCATTTCTCCTTATCGGGAACAAGTCGTATATATCAAAAAGAATCTACAAGAAGATGAACAGCTAAAGTCAAAATCAATCAGGGTTGATACGATTGATGGATTTCAAGGTCAGGAAAGTGATATCGTTTATATTTCTCTGGTTAGATCAAATAGTAAAAATGAAATTGGTTTTTTAAAAGATTATCGGCGAATGAATGTCGCGATGACTCGAGCAAAACGCAAGCTTATTATTATTGGCGATAGTGCAACAATTGGTGGCGATGAATTCTACAGCGCTTTTTTAGATTACTGCGATAAAGAAGGATTATATCAAAGCGCCTGGGAATACATGCGAAGTGGAGAATAATGTATCTTAAAACAAAAAAAGCCTTATTGCAATTGCAATAAGGCTTTTTTTATTCTATTAAATCAACATTAATACGTCCACAAATCGTGTTCGAAATTAAATATCGATCTTTTTATCTTATCTGCTTCCAATAAAAGATCTACTCCAGAAAGGTAATCTTGCAATCTATCATCACGTACATTAGATTCTTTGTAGATATAGCTTGCAAAGAAGCGCATCTCCATCAAATCTTCCCATGTGTTAGGGCTTGCGTCATTACCGACATTGAATACTTGTTCTCGAGCTAAAATCTCTCTACATTCTGGATAATATACCCAAAATAGAGGTTTCTCGAATTTGAAATTATCATTATCATCAAAAACATCTAATAATGGTGCAATTCCAAGTATTCTAACTTGAAGTGTAGAAGTTTTTTCATCGAAGAACCAAACTTCTTTTAATCTGAAACGTTTTACGTCGTCCGGATTGATATCATTACTAACTATTTTGATCTCCTCTTCATATGTTTCAGGATCAAAGGTTGTAATGGTATCTGTAGAAGAACCAATCGATGCTATCTCACCTGGCAGTAGTTTATTAGAGAATTTATCATCCTCTGTACTATAGGCTGTGACAGCTCCGCTAGAAGCTGCTTCCATAAGAATGGTAAAAAACCTTCTTTCTGGATAAGCAAAAGGCAAGTTCATTTTTTCACGAATATCAATAACCCGCCAGATACGTTTTTCCCAAAAAATATCCGCCTCTCGAAGAGGTTGATAAGGTAAAACTCTACGGTCATCAATAATTCGTTTTTCAACGATATCATCTAATGGGCGATCTTCGTCTGGCTCAGTAGTTTCTGTTGCCCCTACCGTTTCAGGTACTTGCCCAAAGGCAGGATTAACGGCAAAAAGGCCAAATAAACAAAGCGCAAAAATTTTCAGAACGATCTTCATGACTTAACAGTTTAATAAGTTTATTTAATTCTAAATACCAATGAGTTAATTGGTCGACCTGCTTTATCTCCAGGGCATCTAGCTTTTACATTATCGAAATAATAGATATCACCAGGTTTAGCATTTCGAACTAAACGATTAGATTTATCATTATATCTAGCTCCCGGGTTGACAGATTCTACAGGATCTTGTCTTTTCGCAACGTAAGTTAAGGTATATCCTTGAATTTTACACTTTGCATCGAAGTCAAATCCATCAAGAAATGCTCCAACACCACCTTGAGCCTTAAATTCTCCAGTTCCCATCTTACCACCTTGACTCTTACTTAAACGCGCAACTGGGTCAGGTATTCTCTTAACACGGAATTTAAATGGAGTACTTGGTAATCCACCTCCCGAAACATTAATGGTTGCATCTCCTGGACGATCAGCCGTAACTACATATTTACCGTTGCCTCCTTTCAAATTACAGCCAGAACAATTTGCTTTTACCTCATTACTGGATACACCAGCAGCAGTAACAGATACAGGATTATCAACTCCAATGTAGAATACGTTCATTTTATCGGCTGAAACAACAGCAGAACGAACACCTACTTCATATTCAAACTCAGAAGTAGAAGCGTATTTTTCTCCTGTGATCGGGTTTGTTACATTAGAAGCTAATTTAAGCTTACGTTTACCAGTAGAGCTTGCAGTTTCTGTATAAGTACCTACACCATCTTTCAATGGAACAGACTTACCATTTACCGAAATACTAGAGTTTTTACCAAACTCTGAAGAGTATGCTCCAATCTGAACAGTAGCTTCAAACTTTTCACCTTTAATAACATATCCTTTCTTAGCATTAATTACTGGAAAGAATTTGTTAAGCTTAATTTCTCTACCACCAACTAGTTCCGCTAATTTATTAACGATAGTTGCTTCAGAGTTTCTTGCATCTGTCTGTAATTTAGTAATTGCAGGCAAACAAGCAGCTAAAGGCATTTGTTTGAATTTGTACTCTTCCCAAGATTTAGCTTTTCCGTCTTTTGACTTCTTCTGAATTTCTTCTTCAGATTCAATTTGTAACGGAAGACTGGCAACAATACTCTCAATTCTTTCTTTTACCTCATCGTCGGTTAATTTACCTTCTTTCATCACATCTTCATTCCGAACTGTATTCGAGTAAATTTCAATTAATTTTGTTTTTAACTCTCCCACTCGACGCGCCATGATCGGCCCTTGAGGCTCAATATTCTTACCAGGCTCTCCTAACACAAGCAAGCGAGTAGTAACATCTTTATTTTTCTTCCCCTTAGGCTTATTATTCATATCACCTTTAACATAATCTCCTGCATCATGCGCTCCATTCTTATCTCCAGAAGCATCAATTAAATTATCTTTAATTTCTTCTAGGTAAGTAACAAAACTCGAAACCTCTTTATTTACAGCATCAATCCCTTCATTTAGAGGGGCCTGTAATAATGGTTTTTTCTCCAATAATGGTTGAATTCCTTTTTTAGTTGATTCTACACCTTGTGCAGTTAATTCGTTAGAGGTTTTCAAACTCTTATCAAGATCAAAGAAAGCATTCATGACTTCAGCAGAAACGTTCAAGGCAAGTAGTGCTGTGAGTACCAGATACATTAGGTTAATCATCAGCTGCCGGGGTTCCTTAGGTATTGACATATCTTTTGTTTTTACTGATTAAAAAATATTAATAAAACCCCCTGGGTTACTTACCGATATTTGACATAGCGGAAAGAACATTGCCATAAACATTATTCAAAGAACCTAAGTTTTGGTTCAAAGAAGATAATTGATCTTTATATTTCTGCGTATCCTCTAAAGAATCGCCAAGGTTAGCCATAGCTTCATTCATTCGAGTATAGAAATTAGACATTGTCTTCAATTGCTCTCCAGTACCAGAAAAATCAACTTCTTGAAGTGACTTTAAGGATCCTAAAGAACTTGACATAGATTGTAATTCCGTAAGCATACCTCCTAATTGTTGTTCTACAACTTCCCCATTTAATCCTGGAGCTTGTTCAGCCATATCACCTTCTGTAAGAGGAGCAATTCTTGAATGATAATCATCTAATCCTGGATATAATTTTTCCCAATAGTAATCTTTTTCTGGACCTACAAGTCCTAAAAATAAGAATATAAATGCTTCTACACTTAGTCCAACAATTAACATTTCACTAGCATAAGGCCAACTTTCAAGCTTAAATAGGGCTCCTAATAACACCACAGCGGCACCAACACCAATTATTAGGTTTTTTAGGTATTTAAAACCTTTTGTTTTTACGAAACTCATTGCAATCTATTTTTTAATAGGTTAGTTAAATATTTTTAAATAGGGTTTATCCAATTTTGAGTAATCCCTTTGGCATAACGTCAAAGGAAAAAAAAGTAACAAGTATGATTAATGTATTTTCAAGGTAGGTAGAGAGTAAATATTAATTGATTAACTAAAAGGTATGGATTTTGTTTCATTCCATACCTTTTAGTTAATTAAGAAGTTGTTTAGAAATCGTTAATTGATCTTCCTAAGAACGTTAACGCACATCTAAACCCTACATACGACTTTGTTGTATCTTGAAATTCGTAGTGTCTAGTTCCTGTTTGAAGGAAATACATAATATCTTTCCAAGATCCTCCTCTGATCACTTTACGTTTTTGAGCTTCAGAATCTTCTTCTGATGCGTCATATCTCAAATCAGGGTTTAAATCATGTAAGAAGGAGTATGCATTTTCGTGGTATGATGAAGAAGTCCATTCTGCAACATTACCAGCCATATTATATAAACCATAATCATTAGGGAAATAAGCATCCGCTTTTACAGTGTAAAGACCACCGTCTTCAGGATAATTACCTCGACCTGGTTTAAAGTTTGCTAATAAACAACCTTTTGCGTTTCTAATATAATATCCACCCCAAGGGAAAGGAGCTAAATCATGACCTCCTCTAGAAGCGTATTCCCACTCATGTTCTGTAGGTAATCTAAAATCTTCTGAGTTGATTCCGTTTTCAGATTGGTAAGAATTCCAAAGTTGAGTTCTCCAAAAAGAGAAAGCATTAGCCATTTGCCAATCTACTCCAACAACTGGATAATCATCAAAGGCTGGATGCCAAAAATAATTACGAGTCATCGGCTCATTGTATGAATAGGCAAAATCCCGAATCCAAACCAATGTATCTGGGTAAACCAATACTTGATCCTTTTTGATATGAGCAGTTCTGCTTGACACTCTGTCATGAGCAGCTTTTTGCCAATCATACCAACTGTATTCGTATTCTAATTTAGAAACGTCCATCTCTTTTCTTCCAGCGAATTTATCATCGCCTTCATAGTAAAGCTCTCCTAAGCTTTCAGAGTCTGACCAGTCAATTTCATATTCCCAGTCAATATGAGGCTCTCCATCATCATCTTCATAATAATGATCTAGTAAAGAGTGAGCGATAGAATCTCTTACCCAATAGACAAACTGACGATACTCATTATTTGTAATTTCGGTATCATCCATGTAGAATCCCTGGATAGAAATAGTTTTTGAACGTTGTACAAAGGTATTTGCAACATCCTGATCACTAGGACCGATGTGCAAAGTTCCTGAAGGAACATATACCATCCCGTAAGGATTAATACCTTTCCAAGAAGGTCTTTCTGTAACACCGATCAACTGACCGTTTTGACGAGTTCCGCAAGAGGTAACAACAACTAAAACGGTTAGTACGATAAGAAATTTGAATAGTTTTTTCATTTTAACACCCGAGTTTTCCTTCAGATTAAGA
>CAYXQH010000449.1:0-5541 GCA_964467425.1 uncultured Saprospiraceae bacterium | reverse complement strand
AGGTGAAATTTTTAAAACGTTCCAGGACTTTATATTCTGAGATTGAAGGTTTGCCTTTAGAAGAGATTATCATTTTTCCTGAAATACCTGGGTGTTTTCCAATGGCTTTATCGATGACACCCGTATCTGCATGCATGCGTCCATTAGCAATTGCGAGATAATATTTTTGGATGGTTCGATTTTCGAATTGTTGACTTATGGCTTTGTGTGCAGTTTCATTTTTAGCGAAAAGCATGATTCCACTAGTCTCCTTGTCTATGCGATGAACGGTAAATACCTGTTCAAATTTTTCTTTTAGAAAACCTTGAACATTAGGTAAATGAGTTTGAAATCGATCGGGAATCGATAAATAGTTGGCGGGTTTATTGACAAAAATCAGATCTTCGTCGTGGTCGATTATTTGAGGTTGATTTTTCAAATTAGGCTCTGATGATGTTTTAAATACGTTGCTTTTAGTAATTGATTTTGAAACGAAAAAATAATTTCCCTAATCCCTAATCCCTAATCCCTAATCCCTAATCCCTAATCCTACTACAAATCTTTATAAAACTTTTTTCTTCGAACATAATATTGCCAGATGATACTTTTCGGGAATAAGCCTTGATTGTTAGGAGCAGGAGAAACGCTTACTTTTTGAATGAGATCATTATAGTGTTTTCTTTTTCTTACGAATTTTCCATAGTTTTTATACATAGAAAAATGAGCTTTGATAATTGCAAGGATACTACTGAATTCTCCTTTAGATAAGAAAAGTACTCCAGCTAAGGCATCGAGGATTAAACGCAAAGGGATCATCCAGTACAACTTGGAAGGAGGCATGTTTTTGATCAAATTAAACAAGCTGTTTCTAAAGTTTAAATACACTTTTTTAGAATTGCCATAATCTAGCGTTCCGCCACCATAATGATAAATAATTGAAGCTGGCTGCACCATGATTTTGTATCCGGCTCTTTTTACTCGCCAGCATAAATCAATCTCTTCCTGATGTGCAAAATAATCTTCGTCCAATCCTTCCAGATGATGATATAATTGACTTCTTACTAACATCGCGGCACCAGATGCCCAGAATATTTCAGAAACATTATCGTACTGACCTACATTTTTTTCCAGGGTATTAAATATTCGACCACGACAAAAAGGAAAACCCCATTTGTCGAGATAACCTCCGGCAGCACCTGCGTATTCAAAGTTTTCTTTATTGCGTTGATCTAAAACAAGCGGTTGGCAAGCTCCAATTTTAGGATCTTTTTCCATTAGTTCGATCATAGGTTCAATCCAACCTGGAGTGGTTTCGACATCTGAATTCAATAGGACATAATAAGGTGACTTTACCTTTTTTAAAGCTTCATTATACCCTTTTGCAAAACCAAAGTTTTGATATAATTTGATCAATTGTACTTCAGGAAAATGGTTTTCGAGATACTCAATCGAGTCGTCTGTTGAACCATTATCTGCAACGATGATCTTAATTTTTTTATAAGTGCTAGCTTTTACAGAAGGCAAAAATTTTTCAAGCCAATCCTTTCCATTATAATTTAAAATAACAACCGCTACTTCTGGGAGTGTTGCCAGATCAGGCTGACGTTCATTTTCCGTTTTTTTAAAATTTAAAATATTCCTGGCTTTAACTGCGTCCTTATCCATTTGAATCTTAAGGGCATCCATAGATTCAAATTTTTCATCACCTCGAATAAAGGCTACAAATTCAATTTTTAGTTTATCACCATACAGGTCTTTTTGAAAATCAAAAATATGCGCCTCAATGGTTCTGTTTTTAAAGGTCTTTAAAGTCGGGCTTTTTCCGATGTATAAAATACCATCGTATTTTTTCTCACCATAATAAACCTTAATAGCGTAAATCCCCTCTTTTGGAATAAGCTTATACTTAGAGGCCGGTTCAATATTAGCAGTTGGAAAGCCTAGGGTATTGCCAATTCCTTCACCACGGATAACGGTTCCGCTTATGCTGAAAGCATGTCCCAATAATTGATTGGCCGTATAAATATTGCCGGCATCCAACGCTTTTCGGATTTTAGAAGAGCTAATCGTTATACTTTCTATTTCTTGCTTTTCGATTTCAATAACATTGAAATTTGCACTTAACTGGTATTTTTTTAGAAAATTAATATCACCAGCCCGGTTTTTACCAAACTTATGATCATAGCCAATAACAATATATTTTGGATTAAATTTTTTGATTAGGAAATGCTCGATGTATTCTTCTGGCGATTGGCTGAGGAATTCTTTTGTAAAAGGAACAACCACTACGGCATCAATGCCAAAAGAATCAATTAAAGCCACTTTTTCGTCGATGGAGTTGATCAGTCGAATGCCAGGATCATCTGGCTTGAGCACGATGCGTGGGTGAGGGTGGAAAGTGATTACAATACTTTTTCCATTTATACTCGTTGCCAATTGTTTTATCTGGTCCAGAATTTTTTGGTGACCGCGATGTACTCCATCGAAGGAACCTATTGTGATCACTGCATTCTCAAATTCTGGTAACTCTGATAAATTATTATAAACCTCCATGCACTGCAAAAGTAACAATGAAATCAATGATTTTGAAATTGCTTGACTAAAAAGATGCTTTAAAATTGATGGTTTTTGATATGTGAGAAAAAATTCATATATTTAAACAGGTTTAATACAAAAAGATACCTGAAAATCTGAACGTTATTAAAACCTATTTTTCTAACTAAAACCCATTAAGCTATGAAGTTTTTTTCTACCCTTTTTATTAGTTGTCTTTTTATTTCGAGCATTAGCGCTCAACTTAATTGTACGGACTGCCCGAATGGGACATTTATTGGAGGTATTCTGACCTCAGAACTTGAAGTAGTGAATGAAGGACCAGATGATATTGGACAAAATCCCCTTACGGAAGTTTGTATTACTTTAAATCACTCTTGGTTGAGTGATGTCGCAATTTCTTTAGAATCACCAGATGGTGTCAATTACTTATTGCTAGGTGATGATGATAATTCCTGGGGCGGATGTTGGAGTAGTACAGATTCTAATGTAGATGTATGTTTTGTATTAGGAGATGAAACTCCACTTACATCAGGAGATTCCTACGAAAATTATTGTTCTGGGACTACGGCTTGTTTGGAAGGAGATTATACCCTTACTTGCGGACCTCAAGCGACATCTCCTGATGGACTTGCTTTAGAAGCACCAAACTGTGATCTAAATGATTATAATATTACGGGAAATACAATCAGTGGGAACTGGACACTTCGAGTGTATTGTGTTTGTGAAGCAGAGGCCGGAGGCTTATTAGTAAATTGGTCTCTTGGTTTTCAAGCACCAAATAATCTGACTTCAAATGATAATTCTTTCTGTAACGCCTATGCCGGTTATTCATCATCAAATCCAGGTGTTGCTGTTTGTAATAATGGAGGCACGCTATTGTCTTATGATCCTTCAGATATTGAATATATTCCTTCTGGACAAGACTATGGTTATGCGAACGTTTTGGTAAATCCAAATAATGGAGAAATTCAAGCAGTTACAAGTGACGATATAGTGGTTGATGATCTGGACTTAGGTATTTATTTTTTATATGGCCTTTCTTACCATATGAGTGTTGAGAATGAATTGTCCTCTTATATTGGAGAACACATTTCATTATTATCTACAGAACAGGGGATAGATGATGATCATTGTTTCCATACTTCTGTTTATTATAAATTTATTGAAGTAACTGAATCGGCAATAAGTTATGAGGATCACGCTTTATGCGGTGGAGAATCAGCTGAAATCTATGGTGTAATGTACGATACTCCTGGTACCTATTCTGTAGATTTAAATGATCCTGATAATTGTTATACTAGCGCTGTTATAACTATTCAGCAAGATGATGGTGTTTCTTTTGAAAAAATCTATCCTTTTTCTTGCCCTGGAGATATAGTAGAAATTGCTTCCGAAAACGGTACCGTTGTAGAGTGGACTGGACCTAATGGTTTTACAAGCAACGATCAAAATTTAGTTTTCGAAAATTCAAATGAAAATTTATCCGGAACTTATACCTGTACTTTGGTATCTGAATTAGGCTGTACTCATGTTCAAACAACCGAATTGAGTTTACGTTGTGAAACAAGAGTATTAGCAGTTGAACTAGGCCAGCAGGCATCTATTAATTTTGAGGATGTGATTAGTACAATGGATGAATGTAGCGGTGATCCACAAGTCTTAGAGATGGAGATTACAGAACAGATTATTCTATTTACAGGCTTAGAAGCTGGAACGGATATGATTTGCCTTCAGGTGATCGAAAATGGAGTATTAAAAAATCTAACCTATGAAGTAACAGTAGAAGATCCATTAAGTGATGACGAACCAGCTATTGCTTTTGAAATTCGACCGAATCCAGTTTCGGATATTTTTCAAATAGATGCCTTTGGTGTACAGATTGAAAATCTGGAAATATATGATACAAAAGGAAGTATGATTCGAATGATTGATGTTAATGATTCTCAAAAAACAATTCGAGTTGAAGATCTGGCTTCCGGATTATATGTTTTAAGGATACAAACAGCAGCAGGTGTTTTAAATAGAAAAATACTTGTTCAGTAAAAAATATTCAACATAGCATAGACTAAAAATCTAGAAAACTGCCTCAAGTAAGCTACTTGAGGCAGTTTATTTTTTCTAAAAAGAGTCCTGCTCCTTTCAAACCTTGTTTTACACCTGCGCATTTACTTTTAATTTAATGCTGAAAGTTGCCTTCACTTCCTTACTTTTGCATAAAATTATGTAAATGGCCATTGAGAATAGCAAAGTAATAGAAGCGCTTACCAAAGTTATTGATCCAAGCTCTGGAAGAGATATCATCTCGATGAGTATGGTGAGAGATTTCACCGTCGAGGGGAATAATGTAAACTTCACCCTGGAGCTTCCTAGTTTGAATACGCCGCAAAAATCGGAATTAAATTTTGCCTGTATTGCTGCCATTCAATCCGTCTATCCAGATGCGAATGTGAATGTGCATACGATGTCGAAAACGAAGGCTTCCCAGGAAAGTACCAGCCCTATTTCCCATGTAAAAAATATTATTGCAGTTGCCTCAGGAAAAGGAGGTGTCGGGAAATCTACGGTTTCTGTGAATTTAGCCTTAGGTCTTCAAAAGATGGGGGCAAAAGTTGGTTTGATTGATGCAGATTTATACGGTCCGTCGATCCCTACGATGTTGGGTTTGCAAGGACAGCGACCGAAAGTTCAGGACGTCTATGGGAAACCTAAAATTACCCCTTTGGAGGCGCACGGACTTTCAGTAATGTCTATTGGGTTTATCATAGAACCGGAGCAGGCAGTCGTATTGCGTGGGCCAAGATTAGGCGCAATTATTAAGCAGTTTTTTATGGATTGCATGTGGCCGCCATTGGATTATTTGATCGTTGATTTACCACCTGGAACAGGAGATATTCAATTGACATTAGTTCAGACGGTACCTGTGACGGGGGCTGTTTTGGTAACTACGCCGCAAGCAGTTGCAACTGCAGATGCAGTAAAAGCAATGAATATGTTTTTATTGCCAAA
>CAYXQH010000448.1:0-5542 GCA_964467425.1 uncultured Saprospiraceae bacterium | reverse complement strand
GTCTACCTGTCTACCTGTCTACCTGTCTACCTGTCTACCTGTCTACCTGTCTACCATTTTCCCCACCCACCCACCAAAAACTAAACCTTTTACATCTATATGATTGTAAGCTATTCTTGAGAAAAGTTTTCGAAAAACTATGCAGGTGTTTTCCTGACCGGTGCAATCAAGCGCATTGCCGGATGGGATTTTTTTGTCAATTTTAAAACTTTTAAACATGATTCGACCAGATATTTCTAGACTTAACAAAAACCGTAGTATTTATTTCCAACTCGGAATTATTGCAGCACTCAGCCTTTTAATTATGGGATTTAATTACACCACACCATTTGCCGAAAACAAAGAATATGCTCCTATTAAAATGGAGGATGATATTTTGGAAGAGGTTCAACGGACGGTATTTAAAAAGAAACCTTTGCCGCCGCCACCAGCAGTTAGTACAACGGCTAAAGTGATTGAAGAAGAAATTATTTATGAACCGGAGCCAGAACCTGTTCCTGTTGAAGAAGAAATTATCATCGATCCAAACGCTAATGAGCCTGTGATCCCGAAGCCTTCGCCGGTTATTGCTCCTCCAGTAAAACCGATTATTGACGAAGTAGATTCTAATGATGGGCTTAAAGATATATTTGAATTTGCAGAACAGATGCCAAGATTTGCAGGTTGTGAAGCAATAGGGGGCACTGATAAAGAAATACAGGCTTGTGCAGACAAAAAGCTTTTGCAATATATTTATTCAAATGTAAAATACCCGAGTATTGCAAGAGAAAATGGTATTCAGGGAGTTGCAGTAGTTTCGTTTATTGTTGAAAAAGATGGTTCTATTTCTAAGTTGGAAATATTGAAAGATCCAGGAGGAGGTTGTGGAAAAGAAGTGACCCGAATTGTAAAAGGAATGCCAGACTGGATTGCAGGGGAGCAACGAGGTCGAAAAGTACGAGTTAATTTTAAGTTGCCAGTAAAGTTTTCATTAGAATAAGTATTGACGCTCACTCATCACTTGTTTCCTTTGATTAAAAAATTATTACGGTAGTTTTTCGACGACTAGAAAGGGGCGTTCTTCAGCATTGGAGGCGTCCTTTTCGCTTAAATATACTCTTAGGAAATCTGCGCCAGGAACCATTCCTTTTCAGCAAAAACTTCAGCTTTATTTATCCGATGTTTAAAAGCTTCTCGTTCTTTTTTACTCATAACTGGAAGTTGTAAAAGTTGTCTGGCAAAGGAGATAACATTGGTATAGTGTTCTCTTCGATAAGCCAAGCCTTTGCTCCGTTGCAAATAAACACGCAAGCTTTCTAAAAGGCTTTCCAATAAATCAAATTCTTCAAGTTCGAAATAAATTTTAAGCTGTAAAGTCCGTGCGCTCAAATATAAAAAAGCAGCTTTGGTTTCCACTCGCGCCAATTGCTTTAAACTTTTACTATACTGTCCTTGTTCGTAAAACAATTTACCCATGCTGAAGTGAAATAATGGAACTTGATAAATCGGTTTCAAATGTTTCTGATAGTCTTCAATAAACGTTCTTGCCCAGCTATATTTTTTTTGTTTGATTGCCAACCACAGAATATTGCTGTAGGTGCTTTCGAGCATGATGCCGTCTTCCAATAAATAACCTTGATCCAAACTCAATAAATAAAGTTCAAAGGTTTCGTCAATAAACAGGCTGGAACCTCTGTTCAGTTTCCGAATAAAATAGTTAATAGCGAAGGTGTAAATGTCCCGCACTTCAGATGGCGAAAACTGATTTAAATTACTAGTGATGGCATCCCGAAAAAGCTTGAAATAATTTTCTGCATCTTTAGAATTGATCATCCGATAGCAATAATAGTAAATTGCAATAGCAGGATGTTTTAAATAATCAGGTCTTGCTTCGATATGCAAAAGTACTTCGTTTAATAAACCAATGTCATATTTTTCCTGATTGATAATTTGGCGTGAGACCGCATTACAAGCTTGTTTTAGTTTTGCAGCTAAAAAATAAAGATCGAGGTTATTGCTAACTTCTTGGAGATTGGTTTTTTCTTTTCGATTAATACTGATAATATAATCGTATCTTTCGTAAGAGAGATCATGCTTTTCTTGTAAATAATTGGTGTCTCTATAATCTTGTTTTTCTAATGCTCGATCAGCTTGTCGTGCAGCTTTTTTAAACAACACTTCATGTTGTAGCTTTCGATAAGCTTTTGCCAAATGAAATTGCTTTTGCGATTCACTTTCACGAATATCACCTAAGACTAAAAAATCCTCCAATAACTTAAATAATCTGGAGGTCAATAAGTGCCATTTAGTGGCTGAGAAAGCTTGTTCCGGAAATATCTTTTTCCAGTATACTTCGGAAGGGTGACTACGCTTTTTTTCACTGACCCAAAGCTCGAAAAGGCGTTTTACATCAGTTCTTTTATTGAAAAGCCTTGAAGACAAGAAGTAGCCAAATTGTTTTAATTCGCTATTAGAGAGTGATTTTAAGACTTTATAGAGCTTCATGTATGAAAAACAATGAGTTTATTTGTTTTAAAAATACTACTTTTCTTGAATATAATAGATTGATATTCAGTAATTAGTGAAATTTATTTTTTGTAGAAATATGAAAAATTGTTCTTTTATAAACAGTGAATTAGGGGCATTTTTGTAATACCAAAGCCGGATTAAACGAATATTAAATGCTGAACTATGAAAAATCAATGGATTATTTGTTTGTTAATGTTAATCGGAGCTTCAAATTTGTCAGCTCAATGTCCTTCGATTACCCTTAGCTTGAGTACTCAAGAGGATGTAGATAACTTTCTTTTAGAATATCCGAATTGTGAAGAACTCCCCGGTTTATATATTATGGAGTCAAGTCCAGGGGCAATTACGAATCTGGATGGATTAAGTCAAATAACATCAATTGTTGGGAATTTCCAGCTTTTAGAAAACACAGCTCTGACAAACCTTGAAGGTCTTGAATCGCTGCAATCAATTGGTTTAAGTTTTACCATCATTGGAAATAGCGGACTGGAAAATTTTCAAGGTTTAGAACAACTACATACAATCGCCGGAGGGAAATTACGTATCACGCAAAATGAATCACTTGCAAGCCTTGAAGGGTTTTCTGGCTTAGAAAATTTTCCGGAAGAGATTATCATAGAAGAAAATCAATCTTTAACAAACTTCAATGGTTTCGGAAGCTCTAATGCAAGCGATGTTTTTGTATTTGAGATTTATGGGAATGAATCACTAGTTGACTTTTCTGGTTTAGAGTGGTTAGAAAGGGTGGACAGCGTATTAGATATTCGAGACAATTATGCATTGGCAAATCTTAGTGGGCTTGAAAATCTCTCTATCGCAAATTATATTACACTTAGGGATAATAACCTGCTTTCAAACTTAACCGGTCTGTCCGGATTGGATTCTGTTGCCCGTTTAGCAATGTCTCAAAATGATAATCTGCAAAACCTCATAGGCTTGCCTACTACGTGCAATATAGAAAGGTTAAATATTCAATACAATGATAACTTTGAAGATATGACGGGATTCCCAGATCAGACTTACCTGGACAATCTGGTAATGTGGGAAAACTTAGCTATGGAGGGGTTTAATGGAATGAATCATGTAACGGAGTTTGGTCAATTTTTTGTTGCAGAAGCCCCTTATGAAGATTTTACAGGTTTAGAAAACGTAACGACAGTAGCTCGCCTACTTCTCTTCTATAATGATAATCTGACTAGCCTCAACGGGTTTAACAATTTACAGAGTGTATCCGAAATTATGACTATAAATGGTGCAGATGCATTAACCGATTTATCTGCTTTGAGTAATTTACAATCGATCTCAGGGGCGCTAAATATCAATCTTACGAATAGCCTGGAAACTCTAAATGGACTTGAATCACTTACCGCTGTAGGTTCGATCGATTTTGAAAGCAACTATGCACTTGCAGATATTTCTGCTTTATCTAATGTTGACTTGATTAATTACACTAGCAGTTTTTCTATACTGCTTTCACAAGATTTATCGCTTTGTAGTTATCCTAACATTTGCGATTATATTGTAAACGGTGGAGATTTCATCGTGTTTCCAACCCAACAACAAGGCTGCAATACAATCAGTGAAATACTAGCGGGCTGTTATCCGAATGCAACACATTTTGAAGGTAGGGTAGTACCGGATACTGAACCTAATTGTCAAGAAGATCCTGGAGAAGAAGGAACCTTGAGTTGGTTGATCCACGCTTATAATGATGACTATACTGTAACGATTCCTGTAGATTCTCTTGGGCATTATTGGTTGCCGCTTTTTGCCGATGACTGGACCTTTGAAGCGATCTCCCCTTCAGCTTTTTGGTCAAACTGCTTTGTAGATACTATGTTGACTTCTACAGGATTAGCGGATACGATTGTCACCGATTTTATCATGACACCTGGAGGGGATTGTCCCGTAATTGACTGGGATTTTTCCATGCCTTTACTTCGTTTTTGTACGGACCGGATTTTTACTATCGACTATTGCAATATAGGAGCGGAATCTGCCGAGGATGTAATCATCTCTGTACAGCTAGATAGTTTTTTAATTTTTCAAGAAGCATCTGTTCCATACACCATTGAGCCTGACGGGACGTACTTATTTGAAGTGGATAGTATAGATATTTTTGAATGTGGTGCCATCACTTTTATAGCAACTATCGAATGTGAATTTGAAAACATAGGCACTTTACAATGTGTTGATATTGAAATCTTACCAAACGATTTATGCTCACCCAACAGCTCCTGGGATGAATCGACGATAGCTGCAACAGGTTATTGTGAAAATGATAGTATCTATTTTGAATTGGAAAATATTGGAGTAGGAGATATGGCTCAGCCATTGGAGTTTCAAGTAGATATCGTCATTGATGATATCATCTTATTGAAAGACGCGGATAATTATCAGTTGACTTCCGGAGACTCTATTCTATTGAGCTATGCGCTGGATGGTACAGGATTACAATTAATGTCCCCTCAATCTATGAATCATCCTATACCGGAAGCCATATCAATTGTTGTACCTAACTGTGAGGATATGGCTAATAATTCGATACTTAGTTTACTGCCAATTAACGATGGTGATCCCTATATGGAAACTTTCTGCGGGACGATTGTTGCTTCTTGCGATCCGAATTTAAAATATGCAGTTCCCGCTGGTTTAGGAGAGAATAATGAAATTGACAAAGATTGGAAATTAGATTATACGATTCAATTTCAAAATACAGGATCTGATACCGCATTTTTAGTCGTTATTAGAGATACTCTTTCCGAAAATCTTGATCTGACAACTTTGGAAATTAGAGGCGGATCTCATCCATTTACCTGGGATCTAAATCCTGAGCGTGAACTGACCTTTAGGTTTGAAAATATCCTGCTTCCGGATAGTACAACGAATGAACCTCGATCGCATGGTCTGGTAGGGTTTTCTATAAAACCTAAATCTGATTTATTGCCAGGTGCAACAATAGAAAATCTAGTTGGAATCTATTTTGATTTTAATGAAGCAGTAATTACGAATACGGTTTTGCATACGATTCGAA
>CAYXQH010000447.1:0-5556 GCA_964467425.1 uncultured Saprospiraceae bacterium | reverse complement strand
TATGTAAAATATAACAATCTAATTATCAATGCATTATATTTTATAGATATTTTTATATTAATTTTGCAATCCTTTCATAAGTTAACATAACTCACTCATTATCAAGAACTTTTAAAATTCAATTTAATAAGAATACGATTTCACAGTGTTTACGAAAACTTTTACGTTTTCGAGTGGTGTATCTGGGTATACGCCATGTCCTAAATTAACAATGTGATGTGCGTCAAAGTCTTTTATCATCTTTTTAGCAGCATTTTCTATAGAATTCGCATTTGAATATAATAGGCATGGGTCAAGGTTTCCTTGAACAACTCTGTTTTTTCCTAAAACAGATCGAGCAAATGCAGGATTTGTATTCCAATCAATCCCAATTACATTAGATTTTGTTTGGTTAATAGCTTCTAATGAAGCCCAGGCCCCTTTTGCAAAAACTGTCTTGGGTGCTTCTGTAATTGCATCACATAGTTTATTGATATAAGGAAGTGCAAATGTTTCATACTGTTGCGCTGGCAAGATTCCTGCCCAGGAATCAAAGATTTGTACCAAATCTGCACCATGCTGTATTTTAAGTTTTAAGTAGGCGATGCTTGTAGAGGTTATTTTACTTAAAAGCCTATGCGCTAATTCAGGCTCCTGATATAAAAATTTCCGGGCTTTTGAAAAGGTTTTACTTCCACCTCCTTCAATCATATAACATAAAATAGTCCAGGGAGCTCCACAAAAGCCAATTAAAGGAACTCTATTATCCAATTCTTTTTTAGTGATGGAAAGTGCATCATAAACATATTGCAGTTCTGCTGCAGCTTGTTCTCCTTCTATCAAAACATCAATGTCCGATTCGGACTTGATAACTTCAGGAAACCTTGGTCCCACCTTTTCAATCAATTGATAAGGCAAACCCATTGCTTCCGGAATCACTAATATATCAGAGAATATAATCGCCGCATCTACGCCCAATTCATCAATCGGTTGAATGGTAACTTCAGCTGCTAGCTCTGGTGTTTCCACTAATTCTTTAAAACCAGACAATTTGGCTCTTAGAGCTCGATATTGGGGCAGAATTCTACCTGCTTGTCGCATAAGCCAGACTGGCGGTCTTTCCACCTCCTCTCCTCTTGCGGTTCTTAAAAAGAGATCATTTTTATATTGCATGTCCTAAATATCTTGCAAATTTTCCCAAAGGACTAAAGTCAACTTTTTTTTTACTGATTTTTGACAAAATAGTTAACTCAATATTAGAAAGAAAATTACGTCTGAGTAAAATAATACTAAGTAATTACATTGATTTTAAGCAATAAAAAAGCCTATGATTTAAGATCACAGGCTTTTTAAGCTTGAAAAATTAAGCTATGATTTTATATAGGAAATCTCCTTTACAGCTTTGATTATTTTTGCTGGATTTGGTAAATACGCATCTACGAATGGTGCCCCATATGGTAATGAAGTATCCGCTGAGTTTACACGTACAATTGGAGCATCGAGATAATCAAAAGCATATTTCTGAACCTCGTAAGTCACTTCAGAAGAAACACCAGCAAATGGCCATGCTTCATCCACTACAACCAGGCGATTTGTTTTTTTAACCGACTCTACAATTGTCTCATGATCAAGTGGTCGAATCGTACGTAAATCTATTACTTCAGCAGAAATGCCTTCTGCTTCTAGCTTTTCAGCAGCATCAAGGCAGGTTAATACTTGTTTATTATAGGAAACCAAAGTAACATCAGTGCCTTGTCTACGAACGGCAGCTAATCCAATTGGTACTAAATACTCTTCTTCAGGAACAATGCCTTTAAAACCATAAAGCATTTCTGACTCCATCATACAGATTGGGTCATCATCACGAATTGCTGATTTTATCAACCCCTTTGCATCATAAGGATCAATACATGAGATAACTTTTAAACCTGGTACATTCGCCATCCAGCTTTCGAAAGTTTGAGAATGCTGTTGCGCTAATTGACCGGCCGCTCCTGAAGGTCCACGGAAGACAATCGGGCATTTAAATTGGCTGGCAGATTGAGATAAAGTCTTTGCTGCATTATTTACAATTTGATCAAATGCTAAAACTGCAAAATTCCAGGTCATAAACTCTATGATAGGACGAAGGCCATTCATAGCCGCTCCAACACCAATCCCAGCAAATCCTAATTCTGAAATGGGGGTATCAATGACACGTTTTGCACTGAATTCATCCAACATACCTTTACTTACTTTGTATGCGCCGTTGTATTCAGCAACTTCTTCTCCCATTAAAAATACGGTATCATCTCTTCTCATCTCTTCTGACATTCCTTCTCGAAGAGCGTCTCTAAGTGCTATTTCTCTTGACATAAATATAAAATATTAAGCTTTATAACAGTTTATAAATGTTTTCTATAAAAACTTCAGCAAAATTAGAAAATAATTATTGGAAAAGAGTTGTTTTAAAAGCATTTTAAACTACAATTATAAAACAGACCAACTAAATTGGTTTTTATTAATAAAATAGTGAATCTACGGCTTAATTTTGGTTAGTTTTACTATAATTAAACTCTATATTATGAAAAATTACATCCTCTTTGGACTTGTACTAATATTGTTTACGGCTTGCAAGACTCAAAATGAAGGCAATAAGCCAAAAAAGCTTGATCAAAAAGTCGCTACTTCTATTCATGGCACGATCAATAATCCAAACTATCCGAATGTCATTTTAGAAAATATGGGCGAACAGCTTACTGCTCAGGTTTCTAATGGGCAATTCACGTTTAGCCTTATGTTAGATGAGCCGAAAATCTTTAACATCAGATATGGACGGAGGTCAGGACAGATTTTTATAAACCCAGGTGATCAGGTTGTTTTTTCTACAAATGCGAACGAGTTTTCGCAGGTGATGAATTACACAGGAAGTCGAGCCATTGAAAATAATTACCTGACCAAAAAGTTTAATAAAGATCGAATGGCAAGATCTTTAAAAGTGAAAACTTATAAATTAGAAGAACCTGATTTCATTGCTGAATCAGATAAGATGTTGGAAACTAATAAAGCTGAATTTAAAACCTTTTGTGAGACCAACGAAATAGACCCCTTCTTCAAATTTATTATTGATACAGAGATTGAATATGAATGGGCAAATGATCGCTTAATCTATCCAAGGTATCATCAATTTTACACCAAGAAAGAATCTTTTGATGTCAGTCCGGTTTACTATGACTTTCAACGAAATCTTGATCTGGATGATCCGGGTAAAATGCACTCACCTAACTTCAATGGTTTTGTTTCCAATTATGCTGATTCAGAAGCTGGTAAAATTCTAGAACAAGATGAAGCTCTTAAATTATCAGATAATGGATTGGCTAAAACAAAATTTGACATCATTCAAAAGCAGTTCAAGAACGAAGACATTAAGGAGTATTTAATGTACAATACCTTAAAGTCTCATATCCGATTTGAAGGAGCTAACGGCACTACCCCATTATTGGAATCCTTTAATGCTATAAGTAAAAACACCAACTTTAAGCAAGACATTCAAAAAGACTACTCCAATTGGCAGGGCTTAGAAACCGGAAGTGTTGCTCCTACTTTTGCCTATAAAGATATTGAAGGGCAGGTTCATGACATGGCGAATTACAAAGGAAAATATATCTATGTTGATATCTGGGCAACCTGGTGCGGACCTTGTAAAAAAGAAATTCCTGCGCTTGAAGCATTGCAAGAAGAATACAAAGACAATGATAAAATATTATTTACCAGCGTTTCTATCGATAAAGATAAAGGAGCCTGGGAACGTATGGTCAAAGATCAAAACATGAAAGGCTTACAGCTTTTTGCAGAAAATGAATGGCGAGCTTCTATCGTTCGGGATTATAAAATTTCTGGAATCCCTCGTTTTTTGCTAATTGATGATGAAGGTAAAATCGTCTCTGCAAATGCGCCACGCCCCTCTTCAGAGCGGATTAAGGCTAAATTGAGTGCATTGGTTGGACATGCAATGTAGCACAAGCCAAGATAGTTAAGGAGCACTAAATTATTAGCGCTCCTTAACTATCTTAACCTATGATAAGGTTTCCACAAAAGTTTTCAAGTCCATTCCATTATAAGTTCCTGAAGTCATCATCAATAAATTCCTGTTCTCCCATTCCATAGATTTCAAGTGTAGGCTTAGGTTTTTATTGTCCGTAAACACTTTAAGATTGGGATGTCCAAATGCATTTTGAACATCTACCTCATTTATCATCGGCAATTTTTTCATTTCTAAAGTATGCCTACTATAAAACACGATCGCCTCATCTGCCATTTCCATAGCTCCATTATATTCAGGAAGAAAATCTTTATTTAAACTACTAAAAGTATGCAGTTCTACACAGGCTATTAATTTGCGTTTAGGATATTGATTCTTTAATGCCTTGATCGTTGCTTCTACTTTTGAGGGAGCATGTGCAAAATCTAAAAATGCGATAAACCGTTCTTCTTTTCGCAACAATTGCAACCGCTTTGCCGCACCATCAAAAGACTGAATAGAACTAAAAAAGTCTTTCTTTTTAATTCCAAGTTTTCTGCAAGCATAATAAGCCGCCTTTAGGTTTTCTAAATTATGCTTTCCAAATATTTTTAAAGGAACTTCCCTGCCCTTTTTAGCAATCAAAATGGTTTGCCCATTTGATATTTTATTTTTAAAACCTACATAGCTTTTTGCATCAAGCTCCGGCTGTTTCGAGACTAACTTTTTAAGATGCTTATCTTTTTTATAATAAAAGACTTTTCCCTTTGGAGCAATGCTTTTTAAGAACAAACTGAATTGCTCGACATAATTTTCGAAGGTTGGAAATACATTGATATGATCCCAGGCAATACCCGTTATAATCGAAATATGGGGTCGATAATGTAAAAACTTAGGTCTACGATCAATTGGAGATGAAAGGTATTCATCGCCTTCTATAACCATGATTGGAGCATCTGATATTTGGACCATCCGATCAAAACCTTCTAATTGTGCGCCTACTAAATAGTCAAATCTTAAATCTTGCTTGTATTTTGACGTATCTATGGTCTTCAAAACATGCAAAATCATGGAAGTTGTCGTTGTTTTACCATGACTCCCAGCTACTACTAATCTGATTTTATCCTTGCTCTGTTCAAAAATAAAGGCAGGATAGGATTGAACATTCAAGCCCAATTCTAGAGCTTTTTTGAGCTCTGGATTATCCGCTCTGGCATGCATTCCGAGGATAATACTGTCAATTTCTGCCGTTATTTTCTCTGGAAACCAACCTTCATTTGCTGGTAAAAGACCCGCTTTTGCTAAACGATCTCTTGCCGGATTGTAAATTTCATCATCAGATCCCGATACGGTATGATGATTGTAATATAGAGCTAAAGCGAGGTTATGCATCGCTGATCCCCCAATTGCTATAAAGTGTACTCGCATTTTATTTGAATTTAAGCGAGGCAAATATAGAAAAACATCAACTAGCAGACACCAATACCACTATAAGTATTCATTTTTTAAACAAAATCCATTTAAAACGATTTTGTTTAGAGAAACCGTACTAATCGACGAAAAAATTCGTTTTAGGG
>CAYXQH010000446.1:0-5557 GCA_964467425.1 uncultured Saprospiraceae bacterium | reverse complement strand
TTCGTTATTCGTTATTCGTTATTCGTTATTCGTTATTCGTTGCCCAATTTGACGATCAGTCAGACGGGGTTGTTCTTTATTCTTTTAATGATTAAAATTTATAAGTTACGATTCCACATTGTTCCATTGATTTGGAAGCGTTGAATTTAAGTTTTTTTGCAGCAGCTACGGCAGCTTTTTTTAAATAAGCATCAAAAGTAGTAGAACCACGCTGGGTGAATTTCGCAGTGCTTACATTGCCTTGATCATCGACACAGATTTTAACAGCAATCACCCCTTTTTTCTGTACATCGACTACTGGGTCTTCTGCTTTTATAATGGATCGGTTTGCGATCTCACCACTCACTGTTCCTTTAACGGCAATAGTTTTTGTAGGATTGCTTTCTTTGGTTTTAATTGGTACCGCTTTCGTTGGAATATATTTATCTAAATCGGCACTTCTGCTAACCAGTGTTTCATCCATTCTGGTATCTCCGACACCTTTTTTCTTAGGCTGGTAAGCATAAGTTTTGATATCCGGATTTGCTAGAGCTGCAAATAAAAATTCATTTAGGGCGGATTGGTATTTAGTTTTTAAAGTAGTTGAAATCTTACTCTGTTCAACATTCGCCAGATCTTTCACTCGTTTATCAGCTGTACTGTTTGGAATACAAACATATGTAGTTTTTTCATTTTCTGATTGTAGGACAACTAATAAAGCTCTGGGTTCAGGATTTCCATATGAAAATAATCCAATCAAATCGGCTCCGTTTGTACTTTGAAAGATATTTTTCACAAAATAGCCTTCCTTTTGAGCATCAAGCCCCATTTCTAATTGATAGACGTAACCTTTGCTCAGATATCTATATTCATCAAGGCTTGTCCCATCCTGTGCAAATGCGGATATACCAATGAATAATGTCGCTAATAAAAGGAGTTGTTTCATTTTAAAAAGGTATTGGTTAAAAAATTAAAAAAAGCTCAAATATTCTATTTAATAACCGGTATCTCAATAAAGTTACAATTTAAAGAAAAAGTGTTAAAAACGCCTCATAGTTCGACAGATGATTGTTAAACTTGGATGTGGAGTGCCTAGGAGTAGAAAGAAAGGACATTCAATCAGCCTAAAATTTCAATTTCACTAAAACCGCTACCCGTTTTACGAATGTTTATTTGAGTAGAAATTCGCTCTTTTAATTCCTTGACATGAGAGATAATTCCTATTGTTTTTCCAGAGGATTGGAGGTTTTCAAGGGTAGAAATCGCTAAATCTAAGGTAGATTCATCTAAGGTGCCAAAACCTTCGTCAATAAATAAGGAGTTAATACTTGTGTTTCTACCTGCAAGATCCGAAAGACCCAATGCTAGCGATAAACTCACCAAAAAGCTTTCACCACCTGAAAGGGTATTCATGGAACGGATGTTATCGGCTTGATAGGTATCCACGATTTGAAGGGCAAGGTCTTCATCACTTCGCTTATGAATAAAGTAGCGACCATTCAATAGTTGGAGATGATTATTGGCTAAATAAGCTAATTTTTTGAGCGTAAGCCCTTGAGCAAATACCCGGAATTTTTTACCGTCTGCCTGACCAATAATATCGTTTAATTTTGCCCAACGGTTAAATTCTTTATGCTGCTCTTCAATCGAATCCAACAACTTTTTACTTTCTTCTTTTCTTTGATCGTTTTGAGCAAGTTTTTCATTGATAGCCCCAATCTTTTGTTGTACCAATTGATAGGTGTCGTCTAATTCAGCCAGATTTGTTCGGAGCACTTCAATATCTAAATCTGTTGTTTTTTTAGCATCTTCAGCTTTTAACTCCGCCTTTGTCGTTTTTAAATCTTGTTGGATTTCTAAGGTTTTGGTTTTCAGCTTTTCGCTCTTTACTTGGATAGCCTGAGCTTCATCACCAGGGAGAATTGCAGCGCTAATTTGTGCTGTATTTTCAAAACCAATTTTATTAATCGCTTTAATTAAACTACCTTTTTCTTTTTCTAAAATTTTTGTGTTTTTGTCTATCTGTTTTTGGCTCTCTTTGATTTGTGTAGTATTGGTGCGAAGGTCCAGTTTTATTTGTGTTAAAAAATTATTGGACGCTTGAGATTTGGTATCAGCTTCATTAAGGTTTATTTGAAATTGATTTTTGAAATGCTCCGGGTCATCCGTTCCGAATAATTCTATTCGTTTTGCTTTCTCTTTTTCAAGATGTTCTGTAGATTTTTTTAATTCAGTAGAAAGCTTTTCAATTGCTGCTTTGGTCTCTTTCTCTTGTGTTTTTAGTTGCTTGCTTTCCTGTGTTCCTAGATCAATTTTCCCTTTTAAATCTAAAAGCTGGCTTTGGTGTTTTTCAAAATTATCCTTGAGCTGTTCAAGATGAACTTTTGTTTCTTTACCGGTTTTAGCATCGAAAGACTTGCCGTAGATTTTGAGAATCTCATTGACAGCCTTTTTAGATGCCTCATATTGATTGGCTGATTCTGCCGTTTGCTTTTCTAAAAGTTTGACTTGTTCCTCTAGCTTAACTAATTTCAAGGCTATGCTTGATTTATTTGATTCATGTTCTTTTAAAAAGGATTCATGTTTTTCAAGCGAAGTATCGAGTTTGCTCAATTTTGCTCTTTTGTCCTTTAAGTCAACCAATTGCTTTTCAAAATGAAGAATCTTTCGGTTGATCAAACTTTGACGCGCGATCGCAAAATCTTCTGCAGAAAGCTCTGGAGCGATTTTAGAAATCCTTTCTTCGAAAGTCACTATTTTATTGACCTGCTTTTGTACTTCGCCACTTAATGCTCTTACCTCATTTCCGGAAAGATTTTCAATTTGAATTTCGATAGACTTTTGCCGATTCAATAATGCTTTAAAATCCTTACTGACTAAATCATATTGAAGTTTGACTTGCTCTAGCTCTTTCGCAGCCTGATCAACATAAGGTTTGAATTTTGTTTCTCTAAAAGGATGCGTTTCTGAAAAACATAGCGGGCAAGGCTCACCATCCTTCAAGTCGTGTCGATGTTTTTCGTAATTAGCGATCAGGTTTTGTTGATCATAAATTTGCTGTTTAAAATCAAGTTGTTGCTGTAAGGCATCAAAAGATTCCATGGCAGTCATCACCCGGCTATTGACATCGAGTTCTTCTTGTTTTAAATTTTGTAATTTTTCTTCGTAGGTGTTTAGTTCGCGCAGCAAGCCCTGGTATTCGTCGTTTAGGATTTGTAGTTGACGAAGATTGCTATTGCTATGACTGAGTTTATCAATGTCCGCAGTTAATTTATTCAGCAGCTCACTCCGACTTTGCACAAAATTTTCTGGAACGGTATCTTTAAAAGTTGAAAGGATTTTATCCAATGCTTTTTGCTCCTTGTCAAGCGCCTTATCCAATTTAGCTTTTTCCTCTTTTTCTTTTTTTAATGCTTTTTCAATGTTTTCTTTTTCTTTTTTACCTATTTCTTTTTTCTTAAAATCAATCCGCAAAGAAGCATAGTATTGTTCGATTTTTAGTAAGTCTTCTACAATAGACTTTAAGTGTTTGTTTTCTTTTAACCAGGATTCGGTTTCAGAAAGTTCTTTTTTATGTTGATCTAGCTGACTGTTTAATTGATCCGCATAGTTTTGTTTCTCTTTTATTTGGGAATTTAGATTTTCAAGAGCTTCCTGCTTTTCTACAATAGGTGCTTCTTTTTCGCGCATTTGAATGTCAAGCTCTCGAACCTTTTCGATTAAAACTGATTTTGTTTTCCATTCCTGTTTCAAATTTTTTAAAACGGTTTGGATGTTTTCAAAAGCTACTTTCGAAACTTGTTCTTTTTCTACTAAAGTTAGACTTTCGGTTTGTAGTTGCTCAAGACGTTGATTTGCACTTTCAATTTGAGTTTGAAGATCTTCTACTTTCTCTATTTTTGCATGAAAGGGTAGTGTTGTTTGATGGATTTTAAAGCGTTCTATTTCTGGCTGGAATGATTTGTTTTGATCTTCAATCGTTTGAAAGCTTTCTTCAAGAGCTGACTTCTTTTGTGATAGTTTTTCCAGATTTAAAATCCATTGTATGCCCGCCTGATACGTATCTATTTCTTTTTTGTGAGATTTTGCAGTCGTGGTTAGTTCTTTTTTATCCTGCTTTAGCGCCTTTAAATCTTCTTTATCAAGAATCTGCAAATTTTCCTGATCTCTTTTGAGCGCATCCAGTGCTTCTTTTTCTTCCTTATGTTTTTCGAAGGCAGCAATAGAAAGTTGAGAATAAATTTCTGTTCCGGTGATGCGTTCTAATAAATCACTGCGCTCTTTTTCTCCTGCTTTTAAGAACGCTGCAAAGTCGCCTTGTGATAAAACGACGGACCTCGAAAAACGATCATAATCAAGTCCGGTAACTTCCTCTACCATTTCATCGACCTCGCGAATTTTTTCAGCAATGATTTCAAAATCTTTGGTCTTCTTGTTCCACTTTGCTAGTTCACGATTTGGTCCTAAAATATTTCCATCCGTATTTCCTCTTGCTTTCCAAACATTCCACTTTGCGCGATAGATTTTTCCTTTGGTAGAAAATTCTACTTCTGCATAACATTCGGTCGAACCATGAGACAGTACTTCCTTTACATTTTTATTTCGATGAATCCTTCCATATAGCGCTAAAGTTATAGCATCTAATATAGTTGATTTTCCAGCTCCGGTATCTCCCGTAATGGCAAATAATCCACTCTCAGCAATAGGCGCTTGGTCCAATGCTATCCTCGTTTCTTGGCGTAACGAGTTTAAGTTTTTTATGCCGATAGAACGGATTTTCATAGATCGTATTAAAAGTTAGTTTTCTTCTTTTTCCTGTAGCCAGTTTTGGAGTTCCTTGAAAGTATCGATTAAAGCTTTTATCTCTTTAGGAGGACTACCATAGCTTTCACATTTTTTTTGAAAAACTTCTATTGGTTTTAAATCATCAAGATTAAGTTCCGCAGTTTGGGTTTCTAATGCATGGTGCTGCTTGTTTGTTCTTATTTTTAAAAGCTCCAAATGCATGTCCTTCGTATAATCTTTTAGAAGACCATCAAGATTTGGAATCAGTTCTTCTGTTTCTATTATTATTTCTATCCAGGCTTTTAAACTATTTGGATCAATAGCATTGTTTATTTTGTCTAATCGTTTTTGTACTTTCTTTAAATCACCGCTGATACTAAGTAATTTTCGAAAGGTAGGAACTGGAATCTCTTTAATACCTTCCTTCATTTTTTTGCCATCGAAATGAACTAGCGTAACCGATTTGTCATCTTCGATTTCACTAAAGCTCAATGGAATAATGGAGCCAGAATATCGAATGTGATACTGTTGAGCAACGGCTTGCGCTTTATGTAGATGACCTAGCGCCACATAGTTATAAACAGCTGAAAAGTCATCTGCTTCGATGTTTTCCATGTTGCCAATATAAATGTTGTCTTGTTTGTCGGAAGCAATAGCTCCTTTCGCATAAAGGTGTCCGGTAGCGATAACAGGAATATCTTTTTTAGCATAGGGTTTTAACAACATTGCCATTTCATCATAATGTCGATAGATCCCTAGCTTTATCCGCTCAACTCGTGCATTTGCCCCTTCT
>CAYXQH010000445.1:0-5596 GCA_964467425.1 uncultured Saprospiraceae bacterium | reverse complement strand
AATAAGCAAACAGATTACACAGATTTAAATATTGGTTTTCAAACTTGTGATAAACCAAACCTTAATGTAACCAATGTTTTGGTTGGTGGAATTGCTTTGCCTGATTCAGCTTTTCAATGGATTGGCGATGATATTAATATTGACCTTACGGGAAATACCGACCCGAATATGGGGCTCATGGACACTGATGGTGATGGTTTTTACGATGATTTAGCGGGTGGTAATTCTATTTCTGCCATAGTAGAAATCAGCATAGATTGTGGGGCGACTGCCAATGAGTGCGCTCCGATGAGTTGCAATGACATCCAGTTTTATGTGGATTACATCACGAATTGTAACGTGCCGTATAAGCAATTTCCAGCACCTCAAAATTTTGATATTCGATACGCTGCGGATACCGTTTATAATGGTACAGAAGTAGAACTCAACACAGCAGGAACGGTGTTCGGATATGATTTTGGGAAAGTGAGTAATGATGGCACTCCAATCGCAGGAACTGGTCCCGATACCGTTGAAGTTGAATTTTGTTATGAATTTGATGTATTCAATATTTCGGATTGCCCTTCTGGACCGACTGATTATTTGTATGTTGATTTTATTGGCTCACCTGTTCATATTTTGGATTTACAATTTGTTTCAGGTTCAGGAATGGTTTCCATAGATGGAGGAATGACCTATGCCCCAGCTGCTTCTGAAAGTTGGACAAAATCATCCGATACAGACGCAAAATTAATAATTGAACAAGCCAGCACGTCCAATAATGTTTGTTATAAATATCAAATGGAAATGGATTCCTGTATTTGCTTGCCAGTACAATACTTCGTTGGTAATCAGCAAGTTGTGTCGGTTTGTAGTGATTGTACGCCTGATTGTGAAATTGTAAAAGCATGTCGTTCAACTACCTTTAGAGTTGATCCAGATTGTTCTCCGTGTAAATGTATTTTGGATCATGGTGTTGCCAAATCTGAAAGAAAAAATTTAGGATACACGGATAAAACCATGACCACTTTACACACCAGAGAGTCGTTGGTAGACGCTGGTGGAGCGATTGATTTGGGGCGCTTTGTACCTGGAGATACGATACTTCACGAGGAGTTTTATGTGATTGGATGTGAACCCGTAATTGAAAATACTTCTTACTGGCATTTGACTTGGTACACATACCCCGTTGGTTTGAGTATTAATGAAGTTGAGAGATTGCCGCTGGTGGTCGATTATACTTCTGCTCGATTTTTAGAATACTCCATTTCCAAACCAGGAGGGGCAGGTACTCGAACAGATATTGACGTTGGTTCTTTTCAATCGTGTAATAATTCCAATTCACCACCATATCAAGGTTATAGAAATTATTGGAATGATGACCCTTGGAATACCGCCAACAAATTTACGAGTCGAGATGGTTCGCCTGATTATTGGGATAATAACCGGACCGATTTATTATTTTTCAATTATGATGATATTGAGGAATGTGGAGGAACTGAAGGATTTCGTGCGGATGGAAATTGTTTAGATGACATGATAGATACCTATAATTTTGAGGTAGGCGATACCCTCTGGTTTAAGTGGGATGCACCATTGATCAAAAACCCTTTGCGAGAAGCAAAAAAAGCATTTGGAATTGAACCGCCATTACAACAAACTGCTCGAATCATATCCTTTTTCAGAGTTTACTCATTAGATAATATTGCTGGAAATAGTTCACATTGTGCCACTTATATTGGCCTCAATTGTCGTGAAGAATTACCACTTAATTTTGATTGTCCAGGTGGCCCTCAAGCGCGTACCGAAATGGATCTAACCGATTGTGGAGGAACGGTAAAACATGAGTTTTGGTTAGAAGATTTTCCAGGTGAAATTGGCGATCCTTGGTACACCAAAGAGTATCGACCTTACATCGATTTGCGTGATGTAAAAGGATTGGTGAGAGCACCGTTGGCCTATTGTGCAGGAGGAGAGGCAGAGCGATTTGGGACAATTTATCCCATCGTTTCGGACTCGGTTTCGAATATGTTTTGCGTGCCGGTTCCCGGTTATTCTGATGAGGTTTGTGCTGTTGAATCAGGCGATTCTTCAAGAGTAATTTTTGACCTTTACGAACAAGGAATTCCTGCCCTCGGTTACGGAAATGGCAATTGTGATACCATCAGTTTATCCTATGATTTATGTATGATTTGTCCAGAGGATATCAATAAAGTATTGCAGTACGATTTGCTTTATGATTGGCGATTTGTTGGCGGGCACAACTATTCTGAAAACAATGATTATTTATGTGATCAAGTTAATGCCAACAATCCTCCTCTATATCTCGACGAATCAATTTGTGATGAATTGGGAGAAACAGCGAATGGTGCCAATTGGTTTGACCTCATGATGTTTTACGATACACTCATGGGGCTCAACGATGTGAGCAGCCCGACTTTTGTGCTAAACGATTTACGAAATCCAATCAGCCCAGTTGGTGTCACTAATTTAGGGCCTAACTTTTTGGCTTCTGATGCGCCAGGTGTTTCTATCGAAATTCAACCGATCACTATTTGTAACGGCGACGCAGCACAAGTGGCCACTGGCGTTGGAGCAAATGTTACGGTTCCGAGCAGCGTTCGTTTTGAGGATGCGTATTCAGATGCAGGCGGGACAATGCCACTTGCGTACACGTTGATTTCTGACGATGGCACTTATAAAGTTTATGCCATTATGCTTCCAGCAGATACTTTGGCGCCTTCTGCTTGTGATACCATTTATGTTGGAACGACTTTGCTTTATTGTCCATCTCCAATCGAAACAGCACCTGATATTTGTGTGGGAGGTTTTTCAGGTTGTGCGCCTGAAGCAATCAAAGCTGCCCTTTCTGCCTCCGGTGGTTGTGGTGGTTCGGAGATTTGTTATACCTATGTTTTTGGAGAAGTTGGATTGCAAACCGAATGGGTAGATATGCCTGCTCCATTTCCATTATGTGATACTGTAGAGTTTAAATTTTTAGTAAAAAATGTAAAACAACTCTTGCTGCTGGACCTCCAACCAATGGTTCAATTGTTGAATGGAATGATACCAGTTCCGGGTAGTTGGGAAGTAGCTTATCCAGGTGGCCCAACTACCTTTGGATCTTATACTTCCATCCCAGATCCAGATATGGTAGTCGGAAATAATTACGCTTATTCAGATGATGCACTTTGGAGTAATTACATACATACCAATGGTTTGCAAGGTGTTACCTCCAATAATGTAACTGCCGATAGTAATAAATTTACCATCAAATTTAAGGCATATACAGAATGTAATCAGTTTCTTTCTGGTGGAAAATTATACACAGAAACCTTGGCAACCGATCCATGTTCTGATGAAAATACGACCACTGGTTTTGTAGAATCTCCATCAGTTGTTTTGATGGATGCCAACCCAGCAGATTATGCTCAATTGTTGAGTGTCAGTGATCCAGATCGAATTTTATGCGAAGGTCTCGAAAATACTTTCGGAATCACCGTTATCAATTCCGAAAATAAATCTACTGCTGATAGTGTCAGAATGTGTATCACTTTACCACCCGAGGTGACTTATACACCAATGTCCATAAACTATGCTTCTCCTGCCAGTTTTATGCATGGCGGCGAAACGATTATGACGATTGGAGATGATACCGAAGTTTGTTTCAATGCACCATCATTAGGGCCATATGCAACTTTCAGTATCAACTTTGAAGCGGTTATGGATCCAGCAGCAATGTGCGGAAGTGTCAGAATCGGAACCGATATCAAGAGTGTAGTAGAAATGGTTAGTTGTAGCTCGGGGGATCCTGATGAGTGTCCAGCTTTTGTGCAAAACAGTATAAATGATTTTATTAATGTAGATTTAAAACCGCCCTATGCGGCAGATGACTTAGTGGTTTTTACAGATTGTGGAAGCAGTGCAGATTTGGTCAATTTATATTACGAATACAATATCAATCACTCGGGTGCGAATGCTACTAATCAATCCTACACCATCAATTTTTATGAAGATGTTGACGGAAGTCAAACCCTCAACCCAAATGTGGACGCACTATTAGGTTCAGACAATGGAACTTTTTCAGTGAACAATGGTGCTGCCGTTCAGGTATCAGGAAATGTTGAGGTACCTTTCGGCAAATCATGCCCCGTTTTGTTCGAAGTCGTTTATGATACCGATTGTGAATGTGATACCGAGGAAGCTTATTTCGATGACATTCCATATCGGGCTTTGAGAGATTATGATGAACCCATCACGATGTGTCCGGGCAGTTGTATTGATATTGAAGTTTGCGATTTTGTTTCTGTAGCGGGTGATTCCGTCAGAGGAGCAACCAACGAAGTCTATGAAGTAGAATTGATTGGAAAACATCCAACGCTTCCAGGAGGTGGCGGTTCGGTAAGCTATCATTCTTTGACCAATAACTCCATCCTACCCGCAGACAGTAACTGGATTAGTAATCGACAGACGACTCAACAACATTATATCGTAGCGCATTATCCTTATCCAGTCAATGTAGAAAGCATTTTTATAGGTGGAGGACAAATCACTAGTTGGGGTTTTGATATTCAAGTTTATAGGAACAATACTTACTCGTTAGAATATTCAAACGATGGAATAACTTGGATAAATTCAGGTTTGAGCTTCACGGGTCCCGATGGGAATTTTGTTCAACAAGAAGTCCTTCCAAATCCAATTGCTGCAATGCATTGGCGACTTAGTGATGCTAAATTATCAGGTTGGTGGACGACTTCAGAATTCAGATTAGAAGGCGAGCCACTTGACTTTCAAAGTATGGCACCTATTACCCAATCTGGAAATATGGTCACCATTTGCATTCCTGATAGCACCGGTATTGACATGCCATGGGAAGTCATTTTTACCACAGGTACTGGTCAATGCGAAGTTGAAGAAGTATTACAAATTTGGGGAATCGACTCGCCTGGCATCACTATCGAAGGAGATACTGTTGCCTGTGAAAATCAATGTGTTGATTTAGAGTTAGTCGTTCCAAATGATGCCACTGCTGGTATGACGGTAAGTTGGTCGCCAGCTGCTTTTATTGATGATCCAACTGCCTTCCGTATCGAGGCTTGTAGCCTTTCGGCAAATACCACTTTTCAAGCAACAGTCACTTATAATGATGGTGCATGTGTGGATGTGATTGATTGGCCAGTGATGTTTTTTCCAGAGAATCCTATCCAAGTTCAAGGAACAGATTTGGATTGTTATAACATGGTCAACCCGCCTGTTTTGACAGGTGACGCTGGTTGGGATGTTTATGTTTGGTATCAACTTATAAATGGAACTCCAGTCATTGCATATAGTAGCACACAAAATACTTTTGTTCCGACTCCAGGGGCAACTTACTATTTGGAAGCGACTCGTGCAACCACCTTATGTCCAGCAGTTTCAAATCAATTTTCGATTCCAAATGAGCCATGTTTAATTGATTTGGGTGATCTGCCAGATAGCAGCGCAGGTACTGGAACCAACACCAATTATGAAACTTTATTGGCGAATAATGGCCCAAGTCACGTTTTGATAAATGGACTTTACTTAGGAACTTCTGTTGATGATGAGTTGGATGGACAACCAAGTGGAAATGCCCTTG
>CAYXQH010000444.1:0-5605 GCA_964467425.1 uncultured Saprospiraceae bacterium | reverse complement strand
AATTGCTATTCTATTCCAGACAAGAAGGACTAAATTAATAAATAAAGACAAATGAAAATCAGCCATTGGTTTGTACTTCTATTGTTCGCTTTTCTCATTGTGGTGTTGATGATTATTTTAGGAGATCCTATCGAGGCCGCAACTGGTAGCGTTCATGAACGATTTGAAACCATGAAACATTCAGAAAATTCTGTGGTTTCCAACTCTAAAGTAAAATGGTTAGCTTATTTTTTTGGAATGGGGATTATCTGCATTTTTGGTTTTACCATTACGTTTGGTGCTAAAAGGAAAGGAGCGTGGAAAGGAATTAAACCCTGGCTCTTCATCAGTATAATTGCTTATCTAATCGTTTTTAGTTTATTGACTTTTAAATACTGGCAATATTCCGAAAACCCCGCTGGTCAATTTTTTGGTGGACTTCCTACTGTTACTGCTTTGGCACTATATGGCTTAGGGTTTATTCCTATTATTTTGAGTATAATTTATGTTTTGAAATTTAAAGAATGGATTTTGACAGAGGAGGATGAACAACAATTTCAAAAAATTATTCAAAAAAGAAACCAAAGCACATAACCATATATAAATAGCTCACATGGAAGAATTTAGAAATCCAATTATCCTAACCTGCGTCGGTCTTTATATGATCTTATGCATTGTCGTTGGGATTTGGGCATTGCGTCGAACAAAAACAGCAAATGACTTTTTTGTTGCAGGACGAGATTTAGGCATTATGGTAACTGCTTTTGCGGTTTTCTCTACTACCTTGAGTGGTTTTGGCTTTGTGGGTGGTCCGGGCTTAGTGTATTCGATGGGGATGAGTTCCGTGTGGATGTTTTTGTGTATCATCATGGGTTTTAATATTTCTTTCTTTTTACTGGCGAAGCGTTTAAGATTAATGGCGGAGTTAGGAAATGCAGTGTCTCTTCCTGATGTAGTAGGTTTACGATATAATACAAAATCAACGCCTTTCCTTATTGCTATTGCGATTTTGTTTGGAGTGTTAGGCTATCTTGCTACACAGATTTTAGCCATGTCAATTGTATTGAAAGATATTCTAGCTGCAACAGAAATGTTTCAGGCAATCTCTCTTGAAACTTGCGTGGCTATTTCTTGTGCTATTTTAATTTTTTATAGTGTGACAGGAGGGATTATTGCTTCGGTCTATACCGATTTAATTCAAGGTGGGGTAATGGTGATTGCAGCAGTGCTAATATTTTTTACGGTGATGTATACCTATGATGGGGGCTTTACCGGAATTTCTCAAACAATTCAGGCAGATGACCCGGAAGCGATTGGTCCATGGGGAACCTTAGGGATGATTGGTTGTTTATCCTGGTTTTTTGTTTTTGGATTAGGAGGCTCAGGTCAACCGCATATCATTACAAAAATGATGATGTATAAAAAACCGAGCGATGCTAGAAAGATTCTACCCATATCAATCGGAGGCTACCTTTTTTCCTCTTTATTATGGATTAGTATAGGTTTGATTATGCGAGCATTAGTTTTAGATGGAGCGCACCCTGAATTAGAAAAAGCAGATTCCGCAGCAACACAATTTTTGCAATATTATGCCCATCCGGTTTTAGCTGGGATTGTCTTTGCAGGTCTCTTTGCAGCGATTATGTCAACAGCTGATGCATTTTTAAATATTGGAACAGCTGCTATCATGCACGATATCCCAAAAACATTTGGTATTAAGTTAAAGAATGAATTGTTTTGGGCAAGAACCACGACTTTGTTATTGACGATATTAGCTGCTCTGTTTGCATTATACACAGGAGATTTGGTTGCGATTCTGGGGGCTTTCGGATGGGGTACCTTTGCTGCTGCTATAGTTCCGGTCGTTACATTTGGATTAAATTGGAAACGAGCCACTGCCATCGCTGCAAATGCGGCAATTCTCTCAAGCTTGGCTGTAAATCTGATTGTCAAATTAGGGGATATTCCAATTCCCTATAAAATTGATGTGGGCGCGCTTTCGCTCACCATTTCATTGATTGTTTTCTTCACTGTTTCCTTGCTCACTCCAAAACAAGAACTCGATCCCGATGTAGAGGCTGTTATGGACATGTAGATAAGAATTAGGCCAATTTTTTAATTATATAGTAAAAAAAGAAAAAGCTTCATTTACATTTACCACAACAAAAAAGACCTGTTGATAAATCAACAGGTCTTTTTCAATTTTTTTTATCATTCCCAGTTCTTAGGCTAAACTGCCTCGAACTAAGCCTCCCTTAATACCTTTAGCATGCTTAATAGAAATCACCGTTTTTTTAATCTTTAAACGGCGCTTGAAATTTTCAAGTGTTTTTATTGGCTTACTTTTCATGTGGACAAGATTTTTAGGTGTTCTAATCGACATGTGTCATGGATAATAAGCGCAAGATAGGGATAAATTTGAGAATTCAAAACGCTTAATTATAAAATTACAAAATCAAAATTTTATTTGGCGAGATAACACTTAAATTACAGAGTGTACCAATTTTTATTGGTAGATATCTGTTTTTCACCATATTATATTTTGATGTTAAATTAATTTGAAGACTATATTTTGGTGACAGGGCAAAATGAAATCACGTTTATTTTATTGAAAATGACGCTTTTTATAGCTGATATCCGCCATTTTAAGGCCTCAAAAAGATCTATCCTTTGATGATTGATGTTTAGAAATTTTATAAAAGGAAAATGATCAAAAAAGAATAATCTTCTCCTTAGCAGCTCATTTATCACATTAATACCTACCATTTTGAGCGCTCCAACCTTCAAAATCTGCTTCCTTTGATAGCTATCGAGGCAATTATTTTAGCTGACTTTCTATCATTTTCTCGGAATCGTCAAAATCTCATCCATTCGCCCATCTAAAAACAAAAACTGGTCTCCTAGAAAAACGCCATCCTCTTCCAGCATAATCCGAACAATTTTTCCCCATTCTTTCACCTCACTTGCCGCAAAAAGCTCAATCGAATAACAAGTATTCGGAAATAAAGGATAATCACCTTTTCCTTTAACACCTTGCTGTTGATCCCACATACCGATCGTTGGACCAGCTGCGTGACCATGCGAACCAATTGGATGCGTATAAATGGAAGCTTGTATACCTTCTTTCGCAGCTTGAGTCAATGCGTCTGCTAAAATTTCATTGCCACTTTTTCCTTTTACAAACTGGCTGGTTAAAATATCCTGGAGGCGATTACCATTTTCAAACGCATCTTTTAAACCTTGCGGGACATCGGTTTCTCCTGGCTTGAGTACATAAAAATGTTGTTGCTGATCGGTGTTCAAACGGAGATAGGTAATTCCAAAGTCTACATGCAATAAATCCCCAGGAAGTATCACGTCTTTCTCTGGTCTTTTCGAAAAGGAGCGTAGAAATTCATTATTTCTAATGTCTGCTCGCTGGATAGAAACACTTGGATGAAACCAAGTATCTAAACCAAGATCTGTTACTCGTTGTCGAAGTGCCCAGACCACATCATCCGTGGTGGTGATACCTGGATGGATCACTTTTTCAGATAGTCCATCCTGTAAAATCATGTGGCCCATTTTACAAATCATTGGATAAATTTCAAGTTCTTTTTGGGAACGGGTTTCTAACCAGGCGATGGCTAGTCGTTCCGCTGATTGAACACGAGGATGAAAATTTTGAGGAAGTTTTTCCATAAAGGCTTCGTATTCCGTGTGGACGAGTCCATCAGCTAGACCAAAGTCATCCGAATAATCCAAGCCAATTTTTTCAGGATTTTTTTCTTTTATAATATTGACCAAAGCTTCCCATTGGTCTGGGTAGACATCGATATTCCATTCACCTTTTAACAATTTTCCGACACTATACCGAGCAATCGCTACTTTTTCAATTTCCCCGTCTTTAGGTGTATAAAACACCATAATCGTTCGTCGACGAGCAGAAAGCCAGGTACTTGGAAGAATCGTTTTCATTACCGGATCTTCATTGTATTCTCTGGAAATCAAAATCCACATGTCGATACCTTCCCGCTTCATGAGCTGAGGAAGTAAATTATCGAGTCGATCTTCCAATATTTGATCTACTACTTTGGCTCTATCCCGTTCAGATAATAAATTTGGGAAATCAGCTTGACTAAATAGGTTGAAATTTGTAAAAATAAATAAGACAAATAATGATAATCTCATTGGTTTTCGTTTTGTAGAATAAATTTAAAAAGAGGTTTGCAAACTTCCTTTTTGATATTTTTTTATATAATTCGAAGGCGATAAATTTGTGATTTTTTTAAACTGCTGATTAAAATTTGAAAGGTTGTTATATCCGCTTTCATAACAGATCTCATTAATCGGTTTTTCATCCAAATCTAATAATAATTTACAAGCAAAACCAATTCTAATTTCATTCAGGTATTGAATGAAATTTTTTCCATTGGATTGTTTAAAATATCTCGAGAATGCACTTTTGTTCATGTTAGCAATGCTGGCTACCTCATTTAAAAGAATCGTTCGGTGAAAATTATTCATTACAAAATCATGCACCTTCGTCATTCGGTTATCACGTTTTGAAGGTTGATTACTATAGCCTTGACTTGTGAGCGTTTGAATGTCTTTTTCTTCAGCCAATACATTTAAAATCTTAATCAAAATCATTAAGCGTTCAAAAGGAACCTCTGTTTCAACAATTGATTGCATCATATTGGAAACGATGTTTTTAGAAGCACCTAAAAAATTGATGCCTCGATGAGCACGCTCAAGAAGGTTTTTGATATTATCAAATTCTGATACCTCGCCAATGCTATTACCTAAAAAATCTGGCAGGAAATGAATCACAATGGCCTCTGCTTTTAATTTATTTTTAGCATCAAAATACTTTGGATCACTTTGCCATTTATGTGGAAGGTTATCTCCTAGTAATATTAACTCTCCTTCTTCGATGGGAGCGATATGATCTCCTACAAATCGGGTTCCGGTACCTTTTATAATATAAACTAATTCAATCTCAGGATGATATGTCCAAAGTTTTATGAAATGATTCAGCTTATTCCATTTCAAAGAAAAAGAATGATGGAGCGCAGTATTATGCCTTTGTATAAAATGAGGTTTCATATTTTAATAATAGATGATAAATTTGCAGATAAATTGAATATTTAACATCAAGTGCAAATATATTTACAATTTTAGCAAAAAAACTGATAGGTTACTCCTTTTTAAGCTATTAATTTTACTCCACGATTTTATCCTAACCAAATTTAAAAAAATACATAGATCTGAAATATTAGTCTGTTTCAATGGCTAAAGATGTTCTAATATATTCCAAAAAAATAGAGCGTTTCAGGTGTTTAAGAGCTGACTTAGGCTTGGTTATATTCTGGGGTATTATCGTCTTTATTGGACCTGATCCCTGGAATATTTTTTTTAGCTTTTCTCAAGCTTTATTCCTATCGAAAATCTTGTTTCAAAATTTATTTAAATTTAAGCTTAATAACGATCAAAAAATTAGTTCCCGATTTTAAAAAGTTAGAGAAAACATAAGTGATTGAAAATGAATGTTGTTGAGCTAACTTTTTAAACCAAAAGAGGGGATTTAATTCCTGCCTGCCGGCAGGCAGGTTTGACTAATACTTAATATTCAAAGAGGACGATG
>CAYXQH010000443.1:0-5605 GCA_964467425.1 uncultured Saprospiraceae bacterium | reverse complement strand
CATATTGATAAAATAGACAGATACTTCTGCTTATAAAAAAAATGAAGACTCCTTGAGACTCTGTGTCAAAAAAATAATGTTAAGTTTTTAAGTTTTATTTAATTTAAAAACATTTTCATTTTCATAGAAAGTAATTACCTTGGATTGATATTATGCCTGATTCATCCTCCAATAATCAATTGAATAAAGCAGGATTTGAAAGTCTTTTCAAATCGCATTTTTCGTATTTGTGTAATTTTGCAAAACAATATGTAGAGGATGCAGACACGGCTCAGGATATTTGCCAGAAAGTGTTTATTAATCTCTGGGAAAAGCGACAAAGCCTTGACGCTTCTAAATCCATTAAGTCTTACCTTTTTACCTCCGTTAGGAATCGTTGTCTAAATCATATACGGGATCAAAAGAAATTTCGTAGCCAGGTATTGGACTTAGATTGTGCAGGTTTTGATATTGTTGAACAAGATGATCATTTTGCGGAGGAAGAGTTAGCAAAAAAAATAGAGCAAGCACTTAATGGCTTACCGGAGAAATGTAGAAAGGTATTTGAAATGAGTCGATTTCAGGAAATGAAATATCGTGAAATTGCGGAAGAATTGAGCGTTTCGCAGAAAACAGTAGAAGCGCATATGTCGAAAGCTATGAAGCATTTGCGAAAGGCACTAGGAGATTATCTTTTTTTTATATTTATATGCATAAATGGATTTTGATTTTATTTTTAAAAAAAGCCTATAAACACTAAGGGTAAATGGATTAACAGGTGTAATAAATACGAAAACTAGTGCTTGATTAAACCTATAGAAACAAGGATCAAACTTGTTGCTTAGGCGAAAAAGGCTAGATTTTATTAAGTGAATACTATTAAAAATGCTTAACCGGGAAGAAAATAATGGCTTTTTAGAACTGATTCCACGCTATTTGAGCGGGAATGCAAGTGATAAAGAAGTGCAGGAGCTCGAAGCCTGGGTACTGGCTGATCCGGAAAATAAAAAGCAATTTATTGCTTTTAAGAAAGCCTGGATATTAAGCGGTATGAAAGAAGATAAGCAGTCGGTAAATGTAGAGCAAATGTGGAAAGAAACGTCTAAAGGGCTTTTTGAAGAAGCTAAACTACATGAACTGAAACCTAATAAAGGACGCCGAAAGTGGTTAGCTATTGCAGCATCTATGGCAGTAATTATTCTTGCTTTGTCGCTGATCTTTGGAGGTTTAAAAGATGATGGAGCAATGGCTTATGAAGCAAAAGAGCAAATTGAAAACCTGGATTTACCAGATGGTTCAAAGGTGACGCTAAACCAGAATTCTAGCCTTCAATATGAATTCACGGAAGATAATCGCCGAGCGGTAGTATTGGAAGGAGATGCATTTTTTGATGTAAAAAGAGAAGAGTCAAAACCTTTTGAGATAAAAGCGGATGAAGTCAGTATTAAAGTACTTGGAACCTCTTTTTATGTCGATGGACGAACCGATGAAGATGAAATTCAGGTCATCGTTAAATCTGGTTCCGTTGCAGTCCGGGCAGGAAAAACAGAAATAGTTTTAAAAGCAAATGAAAAAGCTATTTTCAATAAGGCATCAAATGCTTTAGCTAAAGTTGAAAATGATGATCCCAATTTTACTGCATTAACAACGAATAAACTCGTGTTTGATAATACTAAATTAAGCGATGTGGTTTTTGCCTTAAATCGCCAGTTCAATTCCAATATTTCTATTCAAGATGATTTATTGAAGAATTGTCCACTTACAGCAGTCTATGAAAATAAATCATTGACTGCAATCCTTAAAGTTTTAGAAGGATCTTTATCGGGAATTAAAGCACAACAATTAGGAGAAAGAATCGTACTTACAGGTACGAATTGTAATTAAATTCTAAAAAACAGAATGGAAAAAATTAGAATCATACTACTACTATGGTTTGGTTTTTCTTTTAGTGCTTTTGCTCAGACAGATGATGCTTCCCCGCTGCTCAGTCTTGATTTTCAAAATCAACCTCTAAAAGAAATATTAAGCAAAATTACCAATCAAAGCAAATTGGAGTTTTCCTTCAATGCTCAAAGAATTGATGTAGACCAATTGGTGTCCATCAAAGTAGAAAACGAAAAACTGGAAAGCGTATTGAAGATTCTTTGTGATAAGCTAAATACGAAATACCAGTTTATTGAAGGGATCATTGTTCTACAAATGAAAGAAGAAGAGGAAGCCCCTTTTTATACTTTAAGTGGCTTTATCGGAGATGAAGAAACTGGAGAAAGTTTGATTGGTGTAGCTGTAGCTGTAGCCGGAACTTCAAGAGGTGTTACGTCCAATGAATTCGGATATTATTCACTTCAATTAAGGCCGGGGATACACGATATTGTCTATTCTTATATTGGCTATGATCGTCGGTCTGTTCGTTTAGAAATCAATAAAAATCTTCGCGAAAACTCCAAGCTAAAACTGGCTTCCTATGAGCTTCCGGATATTATTGTTGAGACACCTGACAATATTAAAATGGAAAAAAAGCATCTGGATGGTATGTCTATGTCACCGGATGTTTTGTTGAATATGCCAGAATTCGGTGGAGAGTCCGGCTTGATTAAAGGCCTTCAATCTTTGCCGGGGATTCAAATGCACGGAGATGCTTCCATCTTTTTTTATGTGCGTGGGGGAGAGCGGGATCAAAATTTAGTGATCATTGATGATGCTCCTATTTATAATCCTTCGCATCTGCTCGGTTTGTATTCTACTATTGTTCCTGATTTTTTAAAAACAGTGAACGTTTATAAAAGCGACATTCCTTCAAATTTAGGCGATCGACTTTCTTCCATTATTGATATTCGGACTAAAGACGGGAACCTAAATAAGTTGACTTTTAGCGGTGCATTCAATCCATTGATTTATCGCTTGTCGTTGGAGACACCAATTGTAAAAAAGAAAGGCGCTTTGCTCTTATCTTTTCGTCGATCAAACTTTGAATGGTTGTATAAAAGAAGAACACCAAATGCTAATTTGGGTTTTATAGATTTCAATCTAAAATTGAATTATAAACTAAATGAAAAGAACCGGCTATTTTTTACAACGATCCTGAGTGCGGATGACTTTACGAATGGAAGATTGAAAGCAGGTTTGTCCTGGGCTAATTTTGCATCGACCTTTCGATGGAATCATATCTTTGGGCCGAAGCTTTTCTCCAATACAACCATCTATACTGGAAGTTATACCTATCGAATGAATTTCCCGCCTAATTACTGGAATTCCGGAGTGGGTACACTTAGTTTTAAAACAGATTTCACGCATTATAAAAGCCCTAAATTTAACGCGAAATTTGGTTTGGAAGCCCAGGCTTATTTTATTAATCCAGGGACGCTTTCTTTAGATACTACGATTAATTTTATCCCTGAGATTACTACGAATTACTCGAGAAAACTGGCGCTTTACTATCAGGGAGCTTATACTTTTTCTGATCGATTAAAAGTAAAGGCAGGAGTAAGGTCGGTCAGTTGGTCCAATCTTGGACCTGAAAAACACTATGCTTTTGATAGTGATTACCAGCCAGTGGATACCATTAATTCGGGAGCAGGAATTTACAATAGATATAGACGTTTGGACCCAAGGCTAAGTGTGCAATACCAGTTGGATAGTACTTCTCAAATTAAAGCAAGCGCAGGTATGTACCATCAATACTTGCAATTGGTTTCAAATTCAGAATCTCCTTTTTCTTCCTTTGAAGTCTGGCTTCCAGCGAGTCCAAATATTAGACCTCAAAGTGCTTTTCAAGCATCAGCGAGTTATTTAAAAAACTGGTATAAGCCAGGCTTGGAATTTAGTGCAGCGGTATTTTATAAAAAATATGAAAATCAAATTGATTATGAACCTCACCCAGTAACCCTTCTAAATCCATTGATTGAAGGAGAACTACGATTTGGTTCAATGAAATCTTACGGTTTAGAGTTGATGTTTAAAAAAGAACTTGGCCGACTAAATGGCTGGATGGCTTATACCTATTCGAGAGCCAAACGAATTACTCCCGATGTAAATAATGGAAGAACTTATTTAGCTTTTCAGGATCGGCCGCATGATTTTTCCTTGATGCTGAATTATCAATTAAAAAGACGAATTCATTGTTCCCTTTACTGGACAGCATATAGTGGCTCTACCTTCTCCGCCCCGACAGGTTTTTATACCTACAATGGTCGAACGATTCCAATATTTGATGAAAAAAATAATGGTCGTTTACCAACTTATCGTCGAACAGATATCGCTTTTAAATTTATTTTAAATAAAAATGAAGAAGCTCGATATAAACACAGTCTAACCTTTTCAGTCTATAATTTCTTTTCTCATAAAAATATTGTTTTTGTGAAATTTAATAAGCTACCAGTCGAAGGTGAACGTCCGGTTGTAAAAGCTGATCTTTTTAATCAGACTGCTCTTTCGGCAAGCCAAATTGATTTGATTCGTTTCTTTCCATCTTTGACCTATAAATTTAATTTATAAGCTATGATAAAATTATTAAAAAGTATTGGAGCTGTTTTTTTCCTTTTTCTGGTAGGTAGTTTTTGGGCTTGTGAAGAAACGATAGAATGGGATTTAGAGCCTGGTGAAAACGGAAAGCTGGTCGTTGAAGCTATTTTGACAAATGAATTAATTGTTCAAGAAGTCAGGCTGAGTCAATCCGTTGATACCTTAAATGAAATCAGTCCTAAAGTCAGTGATGCAACTGTTTCTGTAGAAGTTAATGGAACTAGCTATTCTTTTTCAGCAGATCCATTGGAAGAAGGCTTATATAAAAGCGATCTCCCTTTTATTGTATTAGCAGATTTAGAGTATCGATTGAATATAGTGTGGCAAGGGGAATTATATCACGCAGGTAGTTATTTGTCAAATGTTTTTCCAATTCCGCCTATTAACTTTATTGATGTTGCGGGTACAGATAGTTTACGATTTGATGAAAGTTCTTATGTCTATAATTTCAATCAGCAAGCGATGTATGAAATGATTATAGATTGGTCGGCAGTGATTTCAGCTGAAAAGACACAGGCAAAGATTGTGTTTTTTACTTTTAATGATCTTGATGTTAGCGCAATTGTACCACCTGCTGAAGAGAATCTACGATTTCCAAAAGGAAGTACGGTTTTTCTAACAAAGTACGGACTAAATGATGATTTTGCTGGTTATTTAAGATCCTTAGCTATTGAAACGGTTTGGGCTGGCGGACCGTTTTATGGTGCTTCCAGCAGTCTTCCGACGAACATCTCTAATAATGGTCTGGGTTATTATAGTACTTGCGCGGTATTGAGAGATACGTTTATCGCTGAATAATTGATACTTGGGTGCTTATAAAGTTTTCTGTATTAGGTACTCGGTATCAGAAGTGTTCGAAAGATCAATGATGAACTTTTTTATTGGTTTCTTTGCCCCCCTTGTAATTGTTTTCAACACAGAGTCACAGAGCAGAAAAGGTTTTACTAAATTGAATTGTTTAAATAGCAACCAACTCGGTGACTCTGTGGTTCGTTTTATTCTTATCACAGAGTCACTGAGATAATATAAACTTACCTGAATAATTTACTGGAACACTATTCAACTCTGTGGCTCTGTGTTTTTACTTTAATCTTTAAGACTTTGA